>JAUWNF010000044.1 GCA_030612785.1 Phycisphaerales bacterium | reverse complement strand
CGGACGGCCTGCGAGACGCAGACCACTACGAAGCCGTTGTACTGGAAACAGCACTAGCGTACAAAGACGGACGCGCAAACTTACACGTTTGCGCGTCCGTTTCTCTTTGGACTTCCCGCCCGGGTCCAGGCACTGTGCGCTCGTGCGTTTGCCCGGCCGACGGAAGATCAACTCGGTCCGGTGAGGCTGTCCACCAACACGGCCACGTCCGCCCTGTCCACGCGCCCGTCCTCGTCGAGGTCGGCGTCCATACCGCAGCCGGCGTCGCCGACACGCTGTTGCAGAATGTAGTAGTCAAACAGATCGACGTGCCCATCATCGTCAAGGTCCGCGTCTCGACCGAGGGGGTCTTCGTAACGGAAGACCAGCAGGCCCATTTCCGGCACGGTGATCTCGGCGGAGTGCGGCAGGCCGTTATGTGTGTAATCCTCGTCGGTGTAGATGGACCCGCCGTTGCCCGAGCCGTTGCCCAGGTAATCACCGGCTTGGCTGTTAAGGATTTCGTACCAGGTTCCGTGCGCGGGGAAGCCGATCCGGTAGTTGTTCAGATCGGAGTTGTGCAAGCTGGCCACCACGACCAGTTCCTGGTCGTCTCCGCGGGTGAAGGCGATGACGTCGTCGGCATCGTTGAGGTGGTAGACGCTGAAGCCGGCGTCGGAGCGCACGGTGCAATTGCTCTTGCGCACTTTGATGACGTCGCGGAAGAACAACACGATTGCGGAACGACTGACCGCCTTGCCCCAGTCAATGCGGTAGTCCCATGAGCAGCCGAACTGGATGTCCTCCAGCCATTCGCCGCCCTGGAGGAAGATGGGGATGCCGGGTGCTAGGATGGTCAAGCCCTGGGCCAGCTTGGACCGCCCCTTGACCCATTTGCTGTAGTGGTCACCGCTGTCGATGCTGACCGCCAGTCGTTCGCCGGTCTCGTCAACCTTGCCGCCCTCATCGTGGGATTCGATGTAGTTGACCACTTGCGTGAGCGTCTGCCCCCAATCGGTGATGTAGCCCATGCCGTCATTGAGTTGTCCCGCAATGGCGGCCGCGAGCCTGCCCATGTCCGGGGTGCCCCCCGCGGCGGCGAACACGGCGGATCGAATCGCGTACTTGTACTCATCGTGCCATTGGCTGTCGAAGCCGGCCCCATTCTCGGAGGTCACTTTAGTGGCCCACCCGTCATCGGGAAGTTCCTCGGCGATGGAGATCGCGTTTAGCTTCCGAGCGTCGATGCTGTTGTTGATGTTCTGCATGATGTCCCACCCCTCGGGGTCGTAACAACCATCCGGGGGGCGCATGAACTTGGTCGCATCCATACGGAAACCGTCCACGTGGTACTCTTCGAGCCAGAAGAGCACGTTCTGCTCGTAGTAGTCGCGCACCCCTTGCTTCCAGAAGGCTGCTTGGGCGCCCCACCCGGGGTCACAGTCCGGGCTGCCACCGGTAACGTCGAAGTAGATCTTGGACCAATCGGAGGCCTCGTAGCCCCACAGGTAATTGCCCTCGGTGGCGAAATGGTTGTAGACGACGTCCAGGAGTACGGCGATGCCGTTCCGGTGCAGGACGTCGATCATGTACTTGAGGTCGTCCGGGCTGCCGTAGGCCTCTTCCGGAGCCCAATTGTTCACGGGGTTGTAGCCCCACGATTCGTAGTAGTTGAACTCGGTAATCGGCATCAGTTCGACGACGTTGACGCCCAGGTAAAGCAAGTCGTCCAAGTGGGTGTCTACGACATCCCGGTAGAGACCCATTCGGTTCAAACCGTCGTTGAGCCCCGAGAAGGTGCCCACGTGCAATTCGTAAATCACCATTTCCTCAAACGGGGGAATGGTGAAGCCGTCGTCGCCCCAGACATAGGCGGTGGGGTCGACTATCACGGAGTTGAAGTTGTAGGGGGCATCGCGGTTGACGGTTCGGTAGCGGGCGTCCTCCTGCCAGTGAACGTCATTGAAGTAGAATTTGTACTCATCCGCGGCAATCACGTCAGGCACGTGTACAAACCGGTGCTCGCCGACGGCGACCATGGGTTCCTCGGCCCAACCGTTGAAATCGCCGCGTAGCGTAGCGGGATCGACGCCCGGCGCCCACACGCCGAAGACGGCCCCACCATCGCTGGTAAGCGTAGCGCCCAGCGGCGCATGGCTGTTGGTGACGAAGTCCAGGGTCCAGCCGCTCGCCGGCGGGGTGTCCGACATGCCATTGGCGCCGAGCCCGGGCGGGCCGAGGTAGTCGTTGTCCGAACCGTCAATCAATTCGATGTAGTACTCCAACGTCGTTCCGAACACCGACGAGTCCGGAATCGTCGCGGTCCAGACGTCGTAGGAGCCGCGTTGGTGGGAGAAATCGGCGCCGACCACCCACAGCGGCAAGCCGTTACTACTGACGTGTACGTTGGCTGACTCGATGTCGTAGTGGTAGGTCTGGAACGCCACCGTGAAGCTCTCACCGTCGATCGGGCAGATCGGCGAGCGCTCCAGCCAGTCGATGTGTGACACACCGTTCCACTCTACGTTGTCGTCGTGCGCGGCGGCTGGCAGGAGCAGCGCCAAGGCCAACAGGGGCATGTGGGCAATCATTTGTCTGGCTTCCTTCCGAAAAAGAACCTAGTCTATGGTCGGTTGCGGGGTTCGACCCTTTCGTGAGTCCGCATCTTGGTATAGGTTATCAATTATAACAAAATCCAGTTACGGTTACGAGCTTTGGGGAGCGATTCAGGGGCAACGCACGAAATACGCTGTTGCTTGAATTAGTCAACCAGGTGCTCATATGTGTTCAACAGTGAAGGTAGCCTCGACGGTGAACGCAAAGCACGTGGCATCCATCCCTACAGGGGCTGTCGATTTAGTCTGTAGCGTCGCCCCTTGTGGGCGGCGCACCCGCGTTTTTCGTCACCCACAAGGGGTGACGCTACATTGGAGATCGCCACGGACGACTGAATCGACAGGCGCTACAGCGCAAAGTTTGCAGACAACGCCGTCCCCAGCCCCCAACGGGGGCGACAGAGGGACTTCGCACTTGAGCACTACGTGGCTGGGGCTTGCTTTGGCAGGTGCTTTGGCAAGTGGGGCGATGACCGTTGCGTCAACCACCGTCGCCGATCTGGGCGGGAATCAGTACCGCGTGGTCTTCACCTTCGACGCGCCCCCCGGTACCAAGACCGTGTACCTGGCCGGTACGTTCAACGGCTGGAACCCTCAGGCGCATGCCATGAAAGGCCCGGATGACCAGGGCGTGTTCCGCACCAGTATGATCCTGGAGAAGGGGCGCCACGAGTACAAGTTCGTGCTCGACGGCAAGACCTGGGTCACCGACCCGGACAATCCGCACAGAACGCCCGGGTACCAAAATGCACTGTTGTTCCTCGGCATCGCGGCGCCGAACGAGCCCGGCGAGACGATGCCCGCTCCGGAGCCCGTCGAGATGGCCGCCAAGGTTGAACATCCCCGGCAGGTCAAGCGGCTTATCGAGTTGCTTGCGAACCGGGACAAGACTAACGTGCCGCAGGTGTGGGACGAATGGTTCGCGGGTCATCCCATGCCGCTGTTTACGGATACTTCGGTAACGTTCGTGTACGCGAACGCCAAGGCTGCGGAGGTCTCCGTACAAATCGCCGGATACGGATCGCGCACCGGGTACGAAATGCGCCGTCTCGTGGAACGGCGGCCGGTGTTCGCGGTCAGCCTGGAGCGGACCAGCCTGCCCGAGCGCATGGCCTACACTTTCGACGTGACGCTGAACGGGCGCACCGAATCCGTGATCGATCCACATGCCTGGAGTCTGACCAGCCGGTCGGGTAAGCCGGCTACGCTGGCGGTCGAAGCCTCGGACCGGCGCGGGCGCCTTGAAGTCCTTCGCGACGTCGCCCCGGCGCTGGGGAAGCCGCGTCCCCGCGATGTTTATGTTTACCTCCCCCCCGGCTATGACGTACACGCGGAACGTCGGTATCCGGTGTTATACATGCACGACGGGCAGAACTGCTGGGACGACCCGGTCGAACCCTTTGGCCATGGCGGCTGGTGCGTCAATCTGACGGCGGACCGCTTGATTAATGCCGGCCGCGTCGAGCCGTTCATTGTCGTGGGCATAGCCAACACGGCGGACCGCATGAAGGAATACGGCCCGGGCGGAGACATCTTCTCCGCCGCCGACCACCCGTATATTCAGTTGCTCGTACGCGACCTCAAACCGTTGATTGACCGGCGCTTTCGCACGCTTGCCGATGCGAAGCACACGGCTTTGATGGGGTCGAGCATGGGCGGAGTGATCTCATTGCAGGCGTCCCTGTTGTGTCCCGACACGTTCGGTATGGCGGCGTGTCTGTCCCCGGCGTTCGGGTTTGCGGAGGGGAGTGAGCAGCGCTACGCGGATTTGGTGCGGAAGGTCGGGAAGGTTCCCGCCCGCCTCTACGTCGATAACGGAACCGGTGGCGAGTGGCAGGATGGAGCCCCGCTGACGCGGCGGATGGTGGCGCTGCTTCGCGAAACCGGCTGGCAGGACGGCCGGGACTTCATGTATTTCGAGGACGCCGGCGCGGACCACAACGAGCGCGCCTGGCGCGGGCGTTTGGAAAAACCGCTGATCTTCCTGTTCGGGCGGTAGCGCCGTCTGCGATTACTTGACCCCCCTCGGCAAATACACCACCATAGCTCCCGTCAACGCAGTTGAGCATTCTTGTTACTGAGAGCGTCTGGATGGGACCCTGGCGGTTTTGGATTTCGGTGATCGTCGTAGCGGCCGGGCTCTGGTGGCTGCATCCCAAGCCCGGAGCTGAACATGGCGGCGATGTGACCGAGGTGACCATCTGGTTCAACGGTCTCATCGAAGGGCGGCACATCGACGCGATTGACGCCTTCGAGTGCGAGTTCGACGGCTATCGCGGTATCCTGGGGTCCAGCGCCGTGCGGACCGGGCTGGAGGGCGAAGGCAACCCGCAACGACTGATGTGTGGTATCGCCGGCGGTGTACCGCCCGAAGTCGTCGAGTACGACCGTTTCGCCATCTGCCAGTGGGCCGCCCGCGGGGCGTTCCTGGACCTGACGCCCTTCATCGAGAAGGACCTGCGCATCCTCGAGGAGGCTGAGGGGAAGCTGCACGCGCTCAGAGATCACGGGGCGGCCGCCAGTCAGATCGAGGAACAGGCGGCGCTCGTCGCGCGACTAAAGGAACACATCATCCGGCCGGAAGACTACTACCCCGCCACCTGGGACGAGTGCGGCTACCAGGGCGGGCAGTACGGCGTTCCCAACTACATGGACGACCGGGTGCTGTACTACAACAGCGACCTGTTTATCCAGGCCGGGCTCACCGACGCCGACGGCGAACCCCGTCCGCCCGATACCTGGGAGCAAGTGCTGACCAAGCGCATCGACGTGACCGACGTGGTGATCGACGGCTTGACCATCCGCAGCGCGTCGGCCGACTTTGTGGCCGCCGGTGTTCAATCAGGAGACACGCTCGCGCACATTTCCAAGCGCGGCCGGGTGACGCGCTGCCTGGTGGACCGGGTGGCTGGTACGCACGAGATCACCGTGCGGACCGCCTACCGTCGCAAGACGCTCAAGCTCCGCACCGGTACGGGCGAGCATGTCAAGATCTTCGATCAGGACGGTTACGCGCTGAAGCTCAGTCGCTGGGATGCGGACGGGCGGGTGAAGGTCGTGGGGTTCGAGCCGCAGCACGGCAACGGCTGGCTGTTCCACTACGGATGGATGAACGGCGGCGAATTCATGAGCGCGGACGGGAAGACGTGCACGCTCGATCATCCGCGCATTGTCGAAGCTCTGGAGTTCACCACCGACGTGTACGACGCGATGGGCGGCGTCTCCGACGTGAACGCGTTCAAGAAGTCGTTCCAGCGGGACGCCCAGGACCCCTTCTTCATGAACCAGATCGGCATGTTCATACAAGGCGACTGGTTTCTGCGCGATCAACTGTGCCGTTACAAGCGGGACATGCGCTTCGGCACGCATCCACCGCCGGTGCCCCGGCGGCAGCTCGAAGCCGGTAACCGCAACGTTACCTGGATCGGCGGTTTCGCCTGGTGCATTCCCACAACTTGTCCGGAGGAAAAGCGCGCGGCGGCCTGGTGCCTGGTCAAGTTCCTGTCGTCGGTCAAGGGCGGCATGGTGATGAATGAGCATGACGCCCAGCGCGAACGTGCCCAGGGACGGTTGTACATCCCGCGTCTCAAGGCCAACACCAGACTCAACCAGCTCCAGCTCGACACCTACGTGCACATCCCGGAAATGCCCCAGCGCGTGCGCCGGGCCATCCAGACCCACATCGATATGCTGCCCTACGCCCGCTACCGACCGGTCTCGCCCGCCGGGTTGAAGCTGTGGAACGGTCAGGCCGACGCGCAGGATCTGGCCTGGAACCACGGGGACACGCCGGCCGGGGCGTTGGCAGTGAACACCGCGGAGGTGCAGCAAGCGCTGGATCGTTTTTTTGAGCCGCCGCTCGGTGCGGAGGTACGTTGGAAGTACCTGGTCTGGGGTTACCTCGCTCTGCTGGCGGCGGTGGCGGGCCTGGTCTATTGGCGACATCGAGCGAAGCATCTGACCCGGGGCATCTATCGTCGGGAGTGGTACGCGGGTCTCGGGTTCGCGGTGCCGTGGCTGCTCGGTTTTATCGTGCTCAGCGGCGGACCGATGGTGTTTTCCCTGGTCATGAGCACGACCGACTACGACGTGATCAGTCCGGCCACATTTGTGGGCGCGGACAACTTCAGGGAGATGTTCGCCACGGATTGGGGCAACGTCGGTGGGGTGCGTCAGGCGTTGGGCAACACGCTGTTCATGGGCATCGGTCTGCCCATCGGGATGGTGGTGGGGCTGGCCCTGGCCATGCTGCTCAACACCGAAGTGCGCGGCATAAGCGTCTACCGCACGACGTTCTTTCTGCCGGCGATCATGCCGGTGGTGGCGGCGTCGGTGCTGTGGATCTGGGTGTTCAATGCGCACAACGGGCTGTTGAACTGGCTGTTGCAACTGAGCGGTGTCGAAACCTTGCTGGACGGCGTGGGGATCAAAACGCCCATCAGTTGGCTGACTAACAAAAGCACCTCCAAACCGGCGCTGATCATTATGGGTCTGTGGGGCGCGGGCGCCAGCATGATCATCTGGTTGGCCGGTCTGAAGGAAATCCCCACGCACCTGTACGAAGCCGCGGCGCTGGACGGCGCCGGGCCGATACGCCGGTTCTACCTGGTGACGCTGCCGATGCTCTCGCCCTACATCCTGTTCAACCTGGTCATGGGTCTGATCGGCACGTTCCAGATTTTCACCCAAGCCTACATCATGACGCCCAACGGATCACCGGAGCGTTCGACCTACTTCTATGTGTACAAACTGTTCGACGAGTGTTTTTCGTTCTTCCGATTGGGCTACGGGGCGGCCATGGCCTGGGTGCTGTTTGTCATCGTGATCGTGCTGACGCTGATTAACCTGGTCGGTTCGAAGAAGTGGGTGTATTACGCGGGGGACTAGAGGCAACGAGGCAACAAGACGGGTGCCCCATCCCGTTTCGCCGGCCACTGGGGCTGGCGATCGGGGTGGGGGACGAAGCAATAGGTAAGGGATCAGGGGCCGGGGATTGGGGGTCGGGAACTCGGAACTCGGAACTTCCATGGACCGTAAACGACCATTCTGGAAGTCCTCGATACTGCACGCCGTGCTCATCGGCGGCTCGCTGGTGTTTGCGCTGCCCTACTTCTGGTTGGTCGGAACGAGTTGGAAGCTCGACAAGGAAGTCCAGACCGCCAAGATCACCATCTTCCCGCAAAAGCCCATGCCGCGGGCGGTGAGCCCGTACCTCGACGAACGACACTTTCCCGATATTGAGAAGCCCGAGGAACTGCCCCGCCATCGGTGGAATCACTGGATGCGCGACGCACTCGCGGAGGAGATTGGCAAGGTGGTCGATGCCTGGCTGGATGACGCCCGGGATGAGCGCGCTAGAGCACTGGACCGGTCGGTGGTACGCGCGGAACTGAGCCAGGGAGTGTATCAGCGACTGTGTAACCTGTTGCCTTACGACGCATGGACAGCGGAGGAGCTCACCTTCCGCCAGGCCGTCGCGACCGTACTGAAGCCGGAATTCGCCCAGGAGGCCTTCGATCAGGCCTACCGCTATTTCGCCTTGGGCAAAGTGCTGGTCAAGAACCGGCACTACCGCATCTTCGACCTCAGCGGGCAGAGGGCGATCGAGGACTTCTGGAAGGTCGAATCGGGGCCGGTGCGGATCACGCCCCAAATCGAAGCCGACCGTCCGGTCGGGGCCCTGCACTATGACTTCTCCAAGGGCGATGCGTTTGAAGTGTCTACCATGCTCGAGTTGCCGTTCGATTACCGCGAGTTCAAGCGGCTCTCGCTGAGCTTCCGGCGGGACCAGACGTGGCACGAGTTGCGCGTGTGGCTTGAGGTCGAGGGGCGCCTGCTCAAGTCGGCTTCACCGAAGTACCTGGGCGAGGACACCTGGTGGGAGGTCAACTTGCAAGAGCCCAGTGCCGACGACGCCCGCATGACCGCCCGGCATTACGTCTTACTCAAGGAGGTCGAGCGGGACGCGCGTTACGACCACGGTCCGCAGAGGTTCAAGCTGCGCGTGCAGGTGTCGCGCAGCTCGAAGCCCGAGGCCTTTTGGGCCAAGGGCACGGAGAACTATCGCAAGGCCTTTGAGGAAGTGCCGTTCTGGAGATACTTCAAGACGAGTTGTTTTCTGGTGATCGTCAACATCCTGGGCACCGCGCTGAGTTGCTCGCTGGTGGCCTTCGCTTTTTCCCGGTTGACCTGGCCGGGGCGGGATCTCTGTTTCATCCTGGTGCTGGCCACGCTGATGATCCCGCCGCAGATCACCATGATTCCGTCCTTCGTGATCTACAAATACCTGGGGTGGTATAACACGCTCGCTCCGCTCTGGGTGCCCAACTGTCTGGCGGTCAATGCCTTCGCCATCTTCCTGTTGCGCCAGGCGATGAAGGGCATTCCCAAGGACCTGGAAGAGGCCGCCAAGATCGATGGTTGCGGGTGGTTCCGGATTTACTGGAGCATTGCCCTGCCGCTCATGCGCCCGACCATCGCCGCGATCTCCATTTTCACCTTTATGTTCGTCTGGAACGACTTTATGACCCCGCTGATTTACATCAATGATCAGCGGCTCTATCCCCTGGCGTTGGGGCTGTTCAGCTTCCTGGCCGGTCGGGAGAATCAGTTCACCCTTATCATGGCCGGCTCGATGATCATGACCTTGCCGGTTATCCTCACATTCTTCTTCGCGCAACGTCACTTCATCCAAGGCGTGACCATGACGGGAATGAAGAATTAGCCCGGGTTATGTTATCGGGCTTTGGGGCGGCGGTACCGGCGGTGTTTGTGCGCCCACGCTTTCGGGAAGCGCGATGTCTTGCTTTCCGAGGCCCCATTCCGTACCCTCAAGGTTGGTCCCCGACCCGCTTACCGGAGCGTCGGGGGTGTCAACCAAGGGGGGAACGTCCGAAACCTTCCCGAAGTCGAATCCGCGCGAGGTGAACAATCGATGTGCCGTCTGCGAATGGTTGTGGCGTATGCGTTGTTACTGTCTGTGGTCGTCGGGACATGCTGGGCCACCAACGCCCGCGCGGAGCAATTGCACTTCACTTACCTCTGGCACCTGGAACAACCGATCTACTGGCCCGACCAGCAGACTTTCGGAGAGGACCGCTACGAGCGGGCGTGGGAATCCATCCAGCGCACCGATGGTGGGGCCCCTCATCCCGCCAACAATCTGCGCGAGATCTTCGGCAAGGACGATCGCGTGGCGGTCTACCAGTATCGCTGCCGCGCCTCGATCGACGCGATCCGGTGGGCCAGCGAAGCCGGCGCCCAGATCAGCTACTCCGGCGGGTTGGTCGAAAACATCCAGAGCCTGGGCGACGCGAACCAATTGGGCTACTCCTCCACGTGGTACTCCTCGTTGCGCGAAGCCCGCGGCTGGAACACCGTCGGACAGTCCAAGCCACGCTGTGATATTGTGGTGTTCCCATTCCATCACCCTCTGCTGCCGCTGTGCGACGAGAGCGCCGTGCGCAAGGAGCTGCAGCTCTATAAGGCCATGTACGCCGAGGCCTGGGGCGCGTCGCCGGGGATGTCCCGGGGTCTGTTCCCGCCGGAGACGGCCTTCAGCACTCGACTGGTCCAGGTGCTTGCTGAAGAAGATATCGATTGGGTCATTGTGAGCGGCGAGCACCTCTCGCGGGCGTGCGTCAACTTCCCGGTCGTATATGGAACTGGCGGCATCAACTGCGATCCACCGAACCTGGCCGACCAAGTCAACCCGGCCCAGGACCACTGGTTCCGCGAACAGATCGACCGCGGATGCTCGCCGACCACGGCCTACCCGTTCGGGTACACGCCGCATCGCGTCCAATACGTCAACCCCGAAACCGGGACGGTATATGAAGTAATCGCCGTTCCCGCGGCCCAGGCCATCAGTTGGGACAACGGCTACGGGACGATGGGACTCGACCAGTTCAATACCTTGGAGACCCAGAACGATCCGTCGCGTCCGATGCTGGTCCTGATGGCCCACGACGGCGACAACGCCTGGGGCGGCGGATATAGCTACTACATGGAGGCGACGCCGAACCTGGTGTCACAGGCCCAAGCGGCGGGGTATACCGCCACGGTGATCGAAGAGTATCTGGCCGACCACCCCGTGCCCTCCGGTGACCTCGTGCACGTGGAAGACGGGGCCTGGGTCAACGCCGACGGCGACTTCGGCTCGCCGATCATGCTGAACTGGAATTGGCCGCTGGTGGACGCCTCGGGGCAAATCGACATCCCTAACGGTTGGGCCGAGGACGAACGCAACTGGGCGGTAATCACCGCCGCGCAGAACCGGGTGGACACCGCCGAGCAGATCGCCGGCGGCGCCAACATCAACAAGATCCTGCACCCCGACGGCAGCACCACCGCAACCGAGCGGGCGTGGCATTACTTTCTGGCGGCGCTGAACTCCGGATACATGTATTACGGCACGTCACTGGACATGGAGGTTAAGCCCACTATCGCCTGCAACGAAGCGGTCGAGCACGCCGATACGGTGATCGGCGACGGCGCCCTGGACGCCACCCCGCCAACCATCTGGATTCCCCAGCGCCATCCGTGGAACCCGGGTTCGACCAACTTCGGACCACAGTACGGATATGCCCAGTACGAATCCAACGGCGACTTCTGGGTGTGGACCTTTGCCTACGACGTCTCCGGGGTCACCTCGGTGACGCTCAAGTACCGTACCGACGACGACGGCGTCAACCCGCTATCCAGCACGCAGAACGAGACTTACGCCGGCGGGGCCGAAGTCGGAAGTTGGCAGTCGCTGTCCATGACGTATCGGGACTTCCCGGCCGGCAACTTCCACAACGATCCCGACATCGACTTCTTCGAGATGCCCGCCTACATCGCCGACGAATACTACGCGCAGGTCGTCGGACTCCGCGAAGTCCTGATCGACTATTACGTCGAAGCCATCGACGGCAAGGGCTATGTCGCCAAGAGCCCGATCCAGCACGTCTACATCGGCGACGGCTCGGGTAGCGGGGGCGACGTGGTGGAGATCGACCCTGATCCGGCCGTTGCCGGACAAAACGTAACCATCAGTTACGACCCGGCAGGCCGACCGTTGAGCGAAGCGCCGCAAGTGCGTCTGCACTACGGGTTCAACGGCTGGAACCCGACGATAGAACCCGACGTGGACATGACCTGGAACGTCGCCGAAGAGGTATGGGAAGTGACCGTAATGGTGCAGTCGTCAGCCACGCAGTTGGACGTGTGTTTCAACAACGGGGCGGACACCTGGGACAACAACGGCGGGCAGGATTGGCATTTCACGGTCACCGGCGGTTCGGGCAGTGAGTTGGAGTGGATCATGGACGGAGCGCTGGACACCTGCGCCACACTGATCGACTCCAACAACGGCATGGTTCTTTATGCCGGCGTAATCGATAACGCGCTTTACGAAGCCACGTGGGACGCCGGCGAGGGCAACGACCACATCATCCTCCTGGCCAACCCGCCGGGTTCGATGCAGCCCGCCCCCTGGGCCAAGGCCGGGCAAGGCGCCGCCTGGTCGGCATATCTCGGCAACGAACCCGATAGCTTGGGGGCTGGGGGGACAGATAACACCGGCGCCGTTCAGCAGGCTGCCGGCGGCGGCAGCGGGTACCTCGAGGGAACCATCGATCTGGTCGGCGAATTCGGGTCCATGCCCACGCAGGTGTACCTGGCGGTGGCGGTCTATCCGA
>JAUWNF010000022.1 GCA_030612785.1 Phycisphaerales bacterium | reverse complement strand
CCAATGGATATCGTCCTTTAAGTCATGCTCAGCGTGGGAGGATACTGTCATGCGGCCCCCGGTTACTTTTGCAGGCACTCCTGGAAGACCTCAGCCAGTCTTTTGGCAATGACCGTGCGGTCGAACTTCTGCACTGCTAACGCGCGAGCCTTACGCCCGACGGCGATTCGCTCCTCGGGGTGGTCTGCCCAGTGCTTTATCTTCGCCGCGAGATCTTCCGCTGAATGGGGCTCGGCGGCCAACCCGGCGCCAAGTTCTTCGACGAGTTCAGCCGTGGTGCCCGCATAGTTCACCACGCTGGGTATGCCGGTGAACATGTAGTCGAAAATTTTGTTCGGGGTGACCCACCGAGGCCGACGGATTGGCTTGAGGATCATCAGCCCGATATGACACGCAGCCAGAATATGCACCAGTTCTTTTTTCGGAATAGGGTCCAGGAAGTGAACGTTGGTCAGTCCCTTCTGGGCGACGCTGGCCCGGAGCTCCGCGCGCGATCTGCCGTCGCCGATGAGCACCAGGGCGATGTCGGGACGGTCCCGGAGATGTTCGGCCGCATCCACCACCTGGTATAATCCGTTGGCGTCGCTGATCGCCCCGGCGTACACCGCGATGATCTTGCCGTCCAGGCCGTGTCTCTTGATGTACTCGTGATTGGGCTTCAAATCGGCGAAGAGCGCGCCGTCGGCTCCCAGCACGATGGTCTCGAGCATTTCGGGTGGAAAGCCGCGCTCCAGGAGGCGATCGTGAAACCCTTTTGAGACCAGGAGGATTTTCCGGGCGGTCTTGTAGCTGAAGGACTCCAGCCATTCCCAGACCTTGTACTGCAAACCCGGCGTGATTCGGTCCGCTGCCAGGAGGTCCTCAGGCCACAGGTCCCGTACCTCAAACACGTAGGGAACCCGCTTGAGGTTCGCCGACACCCTGCCGGGGACGCCGACGGTCGTCGGTGTGCTGGTGGCGAAAACGAGGTCCACCTTGCGCTGCCACAGGGCCGCCGCGGTGGCCAGGATCATGAACTTAAGGAAAGCCCACATTCTCGCCGGTACCCGCATCTTGTTGTGGTACTTGACATTGCAAACGACCACCTTGATTCCATCAATCCGGTCGACACGGAACTGACGCCACCAGGGCATCTCCTCGAGCCCGCTCTGCCAGTAGACGCCGCAGATCATGATTACCTCATGGCCCATGCGCACAAGGTATCGGCTGACGTCGTAGCTGCGGTTGGGGCCGAAACCATCACCGCTGATGAAATGCTGATGGATGTAGAGCAACCTCATGGAGTGTTCTCCTCACGGAGACCAATGCGAGTCACGAACCGCGCCGGCAGCACACAAGTTCCTGTCACCTCCATCGTCGGCCGCGGCGTGTATTCGCCATAGTATTGGGATTCCCAGCCGCAGGCTTGATCCGCCTCGCACCGACCGCGGTGTACTTCCGTGCGGAGTTCGCCAGACCCCTCGACGGATATCGTCACGCGGCCGCACGACAGGTCAAGCTCAACGCGATTTCGGAGTGGGTCGACGCGGAACGTTTCGTCCGCCAGGTGCCAACGAAGCTTCACACGGTGCTTGCCCGACCCCAGGAGTTCGTCGGTCACCAACCAGGTGTGTTCATCAACCAACTGCACGCTGCGCCGATGGACCACGTGCCACGGCGATCTATCGTAACCGTAATGCTCACCCTGCCAACGGTCCTGGTCGTGTTCCAGGCACTTGGCGCGCGGCCAGGGAAGCCACACCCACCTGGCAAACAAATCCAAGGGGCCACGCTCGTCAATCTCGACCGTGTTGTGTGCGGTGATATCCTTGAAATAGCGCTCGAGCACCGGGTCGTCGGGCGCGTAATAGCGGTATGTCCCACTATCGCCCAGCACATTGACCCCATTGTACCACAGGTCCACATGCAACATATCCACGTGGCCCGGGCGGTCGCGATAGCTGTGACAGCGGACCATGCACCAGCTATCGCGGCCTCGGAGCGTGTAATAGCCCCCACTGTCAAAGCACCGCGAAGCAGGCGTAGCAGTGGACGGCTTTTCAGCAAGCGCATCGGCCCCGTAGAACCACAGCAACGTTTCGTCCCACGGCCCGTGCGCCAAGACACGCCGCCCCGTGGCCTGGTACTGCGCCAACTGAACTGTCGGGCGATAGTCCCGATAGTCACACGGGCTTAGGGGGAACACCAGGGCGCCGTCATTATACCCGTAGTTTGGTACGCACCCGCTGTCCACATCCAGCATCTGGAACAGGAACTCGCCCGCGTCGGCCACGCGCGCCGTCGCCTCGCGCGACAGCGGTTGACCGTTCAACTCCGCCAGGCGGATCGCCCACATGCAGTCGTGCAGCATTACCCGGTGGTAATTCATGGACTGCTGAACGTAGCTACCGTCGTCGTAGAGTTGGCGGCGGATTTCCCGTTCCAGGACATCGCGCCCGACTTGGAGCCAGCGCGGCGCTTCCTTCAACTCCGGGAACAGCATACCCAGAGTCATCAAGCCGACGGCCTCGCTGAACGCGTGGTTGTTCTTCTGGGCAACGGCGTACCCGATGTTGCCCAGAATGCGCTCGCCCTGGATCGCCAGCATCCTGACCATGGCGGTGATCCGCTCCGCTGTTGTCGCCGGGGCATTCCAGAAGCCGTACAAGGCAAAGCACCAAGCCATGCTCCGCAGGGCGGTCTCCTGTCCACATTTCCAATTGGGGCCCATGTTGGGCGGGTTCTGTTGACACCAGGACTCGAACAACTCCCAGAAGGCTGCAGGGTACTTGTCTTCGCCCGTCAGTGCATAGGCCCGGACCAGCCAGAACGCACAAGCGAATCGCGAAGGCTCCCAAACATCTTTGATGTCGCCGACGGCGGCCGAAAAGGTGGAGTAGTCGACCCAATGTGTACCGACGTGATGCTCGGCACTCGTGAACGGGTTGCGCAGCCAGTTGACCAGCCAGCCCAAATCGTGGACGTGGCGGCTGTAATATAGGAAACGTCCGCGGCAGTAGTCGTCAGCCACTGCTACGGTGCGATCCTGCTCAGACGATGACATTATCTGCTTAAGCGTGGCGGCGTCGGGCGGTCGGCCCGGCTCGAAGAAAAACCGACCGGCGCCGGTCCGGCGAAACGCGCGATACTCTTCGGGTGTCGTCGGCGTGCCGGCATGCACGAGATCACCCAGTTGCACATCCTCAAACGCAAGCGCGGGGAATCCACGCTTCATCAGGCCAGTCTTTTTCCTCAGCGCATAAGCACCGCGCCACAGCACCCACCTGGGGCCGAACGCTCGCACCAATTGCAGTTTTTGTCCAATGGACACTGTGATTCACCCTGTCTTCCGGGGCGATCGTGACCACCATCCTGGTGCGCCGCTCAGAATGACTCCTGTTCCGTTAATCGGGCGACGACCAGTTTTCCGTCGATGCGTTTTACGGCCTGACCGCTGAACGAGATTGCCTCTCGGGGGCTGGCTCCACTCGGCAACACCAGGGACCCGAACTGGAAGAAACGGCCCCAGCGATCTTTGGTCGCTTCAAAGGCGTTCTTCCACCGCTCGCCGTCACGCGAAAGCCACAAGGTCGCGTTGCGGGAAGGATTGACCTCTGACGGCTCGACTGTGGTGGTTAGGGCGTACAGTCCGCCAAAACGGCAGGCGTAGATGCAACTTCCGTTCGTCTCAAAGATCCGCTCGACCCGACCGGTCTTCTTGTCCAGGCTTACGATCGCGTTGGGTTCCATCTCGGTGTCAGTGCCATACACCAGACGGTCGCCGAAATCGAAAACGCACACGGCCCGGTAGATCTGTTTGCCCTTGCCGACCCATTCAAAATCCCGCAGGTCGGCGGACAGTCGCCCGATGCCGGGTTCATCGTCGTGGTCGCCCGCCAGCACCCAATACTGCTCCAAACCCGGGTCGTAGTAGAGGTTGTGCACGTGCCGGACACTGCCCGGCTCGAAGACATGCGCGACTTGATAGCTGCGACCACGGTCATCGGAGACGTAGAGACGAACCGGTTGATCATGGTTGCTCTTCGAGTTGTATTCGCCCCAGAGTACGCGGTCGTCGGGGCCCACAGTCAGGGTCATCGGAGGCGTCACCACCGGCCCCTGTTCCTCGACGATACTCGGGCGCATCACCGGTTCACCGGGCTGTGCACGGAAAACCCATTCGCGGTTGGAGGCCACGTACGTGCCGTCGGACAGCACAGCCAACGCCCGGACCTCGAAGCGCAGTAACCTGCTCGCCAGCCGGCACAGTTTACCGAACCACCGCACCGACGAGACCGGCATCGTGGTAACTCTCACCCATGTCCCGCCGTCGTCGTCAGACGAGTAGATCGTGTAGCCGCGGGACATATACAGCCTTCCGTCGGAGCGAACATGCACGGCGCGCCCGCTGCAGGTGTGCATTACTCTCAGGCTATCACTGGCAGTGCGAGGCATGGTTTGCCCATTCAACCATGACCGGCGCCCGACCCACTGAAGCACTGGGCCAAGCGGGACACGGGCATGAGCGTATCACTCGAGGTCTATGGGGTTGCCGGTGGAGGCCGACTCGACGGCCGCAAACGTCGCCCGCATCACGTTGTCGATTTCCGCAAACGGAATGACACCGGGTCCACCGGTGGTCACAGCCTCGATCATCTGCTGGAACTCGCGGCGATGGCCCTTGTCCATGCGCCGCAACTTCATCTTCTTGAAGCCGGCCCAGCCGTAGCCGCGGAGCAGGCGGAAGTTGTCGAGCCGCAGCACCTTGCCGTCGCAGAAGACCTCCAGGGTCTCCTTGGGGTAGGTCTTACTGCCGTTGCCAAAATAGTGCAGTGTTCCGGCAGAGCCATTGGTGAAACTCAGGGTGATGGTTAACTTGTCATCACGGATATCCACCGCGGGCGATTGGCCGATTCTCGTGCTGACGACGCGTGACACGGGCGCGCCGGCGAGAAAGGACATCAGGTCGATCCAGTGACAGCCTTCTCCGATGATACGTCCCCCGCCCACGTCCGGATCGTGCACCCACCCTCCCCGCGGGATCACCCCGGCATTGACCATCATGTTCATGCACAACGGCTGGGTGCGGTTGGCCAGCAACGCCTTCATCTTGATCGCGTGTGGCGAGAAGCGTCGGTTGAAACCGACCAGAAGCTGGCGATCCTCCGCTTTCTCGTATGCCTGGCGGATCTGGGCCAACTGCTCCAAGTTCAGACAGAGGGGCTTTTCCACGAAGACGTGCTTGCCCGCTTCGAGCGTCTCCATCACCAGGGGAGCGTGGAGATCATGCCGCGTGAAGATGAACATGGTATTGATGTCGGGGTCGTTGAGCAGCGTATGGTGGTCAGTGGTAGTGCGTTCGAAGCCGAATTTCTTACCCACATGGGCGGCGGCGGTGCCGTCCAGGTCGGCGACCCCGGCCAGGCGCGCATTGGTTCGAGCCAAGGCCGGCAGGCCCGTCATCCGGGCGAAGTTTCCGGCCCCGATCAGCCCAACGACCGCTCGACCGGTTCCGCTCGAGGCGCGTTCGCCCCGTTCCAGCGACACGACTGTCGCGCGGGTCGCCTCCGCGCGCGGATAGGTCAAGAGAATGCCTAGTGCCTCGCGTTCCTCGGCCAGCAGCCGGTAGGCTTCGGCGGACTCACTGTGCTCGATCCGCTTGCTGATCAACGGCGTGACGTCCAGGCACCCGGACGCGAGCAGGTCGAGGATTGCCTCGAAGTTGCGCTGCTCAGTCCAGCGCACGAAACCGATCGGATAATCTAAACCACGATCCTCATAGGTTGCGTCGTAGCGCCCCGGCCCGTACGAGCACGACACCTGGAAGGTCAGTTCCTTTTCGTAGAAATCGGACCGGGTTAAGTTCAGCCCCACGACGCCCACCAGCACAATCCGCCCGCGCTTGCGACTCATCTGGGCGGACTGGTGCATGATTTCGTTGGTCTTGGCTGCGGCGGTGATGATTACCCCGTCGACCCCGCGTCCGTGGGAGAACGCCAGCGCTGTCGCGACGGGATCCGCTCCGGTAGACAGATCGACGGTTTCGGCTCCCATCTGCCGGGCCAACTCCAGCCGCCCCGGGTCAGGGTCGATACCCAGGACGCGACAGCCGTTGGCCCGCAGCATCTGCACCACCATCAGACCGATCAGCCCGAGGCCGGTCACCACCACGGCCTCGCCGAGGGTCGGCGCGATCAGGCGAACACCCTGCAGTCCGATTGCGCCAAGCACAGTGAAGGCCGCCTCCTCGTCGCTCACGCCCTCGGGTATCTTCGCGCACAGGTTGCGGGGCACGCAGACTATTTCGGCATGCGCACCGTTGCTGATCACCCGATCACCGGTTTCGAAAGCCTCCACACCGGCGCCGACCTCGACCACCACGCCGGCGTTGCAGTATCCCAGTGGGAAAGGTTCGTCCAACCGGGCGAAGACAGTTTCCAGCGTGGGCAGCAGGCCGTCGGCCTTGATCTTGTCCAGAACCTGCTTGACTTTGTCCGGCTTGGACCGGGCCTTGGCCAACAGGCTGGCCTTGCCGAACTCGACGAAGCTGCGCTCGGTCCCGGCCGAGATCAGACTGGCCCGCGTTTGGATCAGTAGGTGTCCCGGCCGCACCAGTGGGCAGGGAACCTCCGCCACCTCGATCGTTCCCGTCTTTAGGTTCTGCAAAACCTGCTTCATCAGGGTCCTCCCGTTTTGCACTCTTTGTGTCCGTAATGAAATAACATACACTATATTCAGTCCGGCCGAATCGTGTAGTTCCAGTCCCCGTGGAATGCGTGGGGCAGGAGATTGATTCGTGCCATCTGCTCGTCTGTCACCTTGATACCCTTCGAGTACGCTCGCTGATCGAGCACACAGCGCACCTTTAGACCCGTCTGGGTCCGCGTGCCCGCAATCAAGTTCACGATCGCGGCGCACGTCAGCAGCGGTCGGCCACGCCAGTTCTGACTGATGAAGGAAAACAGACGATGTTCGATCTTGTTCCACTTGCTCGTCCCCGGCGGCAAATGATGAACGTGAATCGTCAACCCCGTGGCCTTGGCGAACCTCTGCAACTCCCACTTCCACAAGCGAACCCGAACCCCGTTGCTCCCGCCGCTGTCCGCGGTGATCAACAGAGAATGCGCTTTCGGATACATGCGTCGGCCCATCTGCTGCCACCATCGCCGGATCGTCGCCACCGCGAATTGCGCCGTGTCGTGCGTCACCCCCACACTGACCCAACCCACGTTGCTCCCCACGTCATAGACGCCATACGGAATCGCCTTGCCAAGTTCTTTGTCCAGAAAGTCATGAACCCGAACCTCCTCCGGCTCATCCTTCGGTTGCCACTCCCGCCCCGCATTTTTGAAGTCTCCGACCAGTTCTTTCTTCTTCGTGTCCACCGAAATCACCGGCTGGCCCCGCTTGATCTGACGCGTCACCTGCTGGTGGATGTACGCGAACTGGCCGTCCCGATCCGGATGGCTCGTGCCCTCTCGCACCTTGCGATTGGCCTGCAGACTGTAGCCCGCCTCGCGCAACAGCCGCACCACCAGCGTATGACTGACCGCATAACCCTGCTTCTGCAACTGGGAGGCCAGACGCCGGGTTCCTTTGCACGTCCATCGCAAGGGCGACTCCGGATCTCCCCGAGTCACCGGATCCACCAGGGCCTCCAAGGCCGCCTTCAAGCCGGGATCGAGAACCTCAGCCGGCTTGCGGCCCCCGCCCGGACAACGAACCCGACCGGGGCCAGGAGTCTCACCCGACTCCAGTTCTCTCACGCCACGAGCCACGGTGCGGGAAGATATACCCGTCGCGCGCACCACCGCCGAGAAGCCACCATACCCCGCCGACTTAACCTCTGCCGCCGCCCACAGACGCCGGGCACGCTCATCCAATGTGTCTTTCAGAGCCAAGTACCTCTGGCGGATCGCCTGTTCATCAATCATACTCCCGTATATCGACAAAGTAGTGAGAATTACTTTAGGTTATTTCGTTACGCACCCTTTGGTACCAACGAGTTGCTCCGCCGCGCGGGCTACCAGGACGATTTCATATCCTCCGCCAAGTGCACTTTGCACCCGGCGCATCGGCCAGGTCAGAATCCCCAGAACAGAAATCGCGGCTGCGGTGAGAAGCGAGGGGGCTCGTCGGGCCACCACGCCGGCCTGTTCGAGCGAACGCACACCGCGCGGTTTGCGGCGCAGATACAGCATCGTCCACATCCAACGGAAGACATGCTCGTTCGTATGCACCCCGACCACCTTCCAGCCCGCCTGTTCCACCCAACGGGTCAAGCTCGACACCGTGAACAGATAGAGGTGTGCCGCGGAATATCCGGGCCAACGATTTCCGGCGATCCGCCGGGTCCACGCTCCCAGATTGGGCGTCGCTAGGAAAAGATACCCGCCGGGAGCTACAGCCGCTCGCGCCGCGAGCATATGCTTCAGCGGGTCCGGTACGTGCTCGATGACATGCATGCTGACGACTCCGTCGTAGGTCTGACCCGAAAAATCCATCTCCTCGAACATACCGCATGCAACCTGAATCCCAAGCTCCTCGCCGAGCCGATTGGCCAAGGTCGGCGAGTGTTCGATGGCTGAGATTTCATAGCCTTTCGCCTTGGCCAATCTCAACAGTTCCCCACCGCCGGGGCCCACCTCGAGGAGTTTCCCCTGAGGAAGGTATCGTCCGATGATCCGCAATCGCGCGGACGCGGACTGACGCTGAACGAGGCGCAGCGACGGGGGGTTCAATACGCCATCATCTCCGTAGCACGCATTCTGCGCGGCGTCGAAGCTCTCGCTTGCTGACTCCCCTTCTGAGGTGATCCGAATCTCCAGGCCACAATCCAGACAGCGCCGGTAATCACCGCCGTGCGTCGGACCGATCGTCACTGCCCGGTCATGTCCGCACGCAGGACACGGTGAGCACGGATCGTCTTTCATGGGTAAGTTTCTCCTGCGGACCCCGGCCACGGCTCAACTCACCATCCAAACGGTGCCGCGCCGGTGCTTACGCGGCGACCGAAGACGAGGGGACGCGAGGTGAGCGGTTCATATCTTGTCCGCTGGGCGTCGCATGCGCCGGCCTCGCCTCGGGCCCGCAATGATCTTGCGATAGAACCGGCGCAGCTCTTCCTGTTCGCGTTCGTTGTTCCAGTAACGTTCCACCGCCTTGCGCCCGGCTTCACCCATGTCCTGAGCGCGCCACGGGTCGTTCAAGAGGGTCGTCATCGCGTCCACCAGCGCTTCGGCGTTGCCCGGCTCGAAGAACAGCCCGTTCTGACCGTGTCTGATGAACAGGCGCTGCGGCGGCAGATCCGAACTGATGACCGGCATGCCGCTGGCCATGTACTCAAACGCCTTGCATGAGATGTTGTTTCGCAGCTTCGGCATATCCGGCAACAGGACGAGTCCGATCTTGCCCTGCCTTACCACTGCCGGCACGTCGGCGTAGGGGATGTACCCGGTGATTGTGATATTTCCGCTGATTTCCAATTCCTCCGCCGTTCGATCCAGAACGGCTCGCTCGGGCAGTTTGACATCGCCGATCAACAGCATTCGGAATCTCTGTCCGCGCCGCGTGAGGATGCGCAGCGCCTCGACGAAAACTCCGAAGCCGAGATCCGGCCGCATCGTCACCCCTAGCCAAACAAGGTCGTAGGGTCGGTCGGACAAGGGCAAGTAGTCACGTGTGAACTGGCTCAGCAGGGCCGTGTTGAAGAAGAGCGTTTTGCGCTCATCGGGCATGGCTCGATGGATCTTGAAAATGGCGGGATCGGACGCGATGATGCCGTCGAACGTTCGGGCGGCCAGGTGCTCGATCACTCGTGTACATTGGGCTGCGATCCACTGAAGCCAGCGCGGGAACCGGGTCGGGCGGTCGCGGATGCTGTGGTACATGTCCTCGCGGGAGTCGTAGACCACCTTGATTCGTGAAACAACCTTGAGGGCCAGCCCAAGCGGCACCTGTTCCAAACAGCAGACCTGCAAGACGGCGGGGCGCAGGCGAAGAATCAGTGGAAGCAAGTGCAACGAACCGGTGAACTTGGCCATCCGCCGCTGGCGGTCCGACAGCACGTGAATCGTGAACAGGTCGGTGACCTTCCGTCCGGGGTCGTCGGCCATGAAGATCACCTCATGCCCATCCCGAGCCAGCGCGGGAGCTTGCTTGTAGAAATTGCGCATTTCCGCCCAACGTGCCACGGTCAACAGCATGCAGATTCTGGCCATATCCGCAATCCTCCGCTATCGGTTCGCAGCACCAAGTTCCGAGTGTCGACAACGTCGGCAATCACTACTGTGCGTTGGACCGATCGCGTTGGACCGATCGTCACCGCTCGTTCGTGTCCGCATGCCGGACACTCGAAGTGTGATGCGTCTTCCACTGATATGTTTCTTTCCGACAGCGTCATGTTATCCATCACCCAAAGTCGCTACTCGGGCAATGGAATTCGCTTTTCCTCCGGCAGCACGTGATTGAGCGCCCGGATGATCACGCGCTCCTGATACTCGGGCGTGTAATACTCGTCGATCATCCGTTTGCACGCTGCGCGCATGCCTTCCTTACGCGCGGTCGGATAGAGCATTGCCTCGATCTTGGCAACGAGGTCATCCAGATCACCATCGCGGAAATAGCAGCCCGTTTGGCCTTCAACCACCGCTTCCACCTCCGGGCCGTGGAGCCATGCAGTATTCTCACACGTCAGAATCGGGGTGCCGTACACAAGAGCGTGCATGACGAGCAATCCCGTGGCCCCGGGAGACACACACAAGTCGCTGGCGGTGATGATTCTCCCCAGCTCCTCCTCGTCGTAGCAGGCGCCGTGGAACACGACCCGGTCCTGGATGTCGTCGGAACGCGCCTGACGCCGCAGCCGTTCCCCCTCCCCCCCATCACCGATCAACACAAGTACGACGCGCCGCCGACCGGTTTGCAGAGCTTTGGTGGCACGGATCAGAAGATCCAGGTTCTTGCTCGGCACCAAGCGCCCAGAGTGGAAGATCAGGCGTTCCTCCGGGTCTATGACGCCGAACTGCTCGCGAGTCTGCCGGGAATCCTCAGGGGTGAGCCTCTCCCGGATTGACACCTGCCGCTCGTAGTCCAGCGAGTTGTGAACGACGAAGAGCTCTTCGTTCTTGAAGCCGTGTGAGGCGAAGAAGTCTCGCGCAAACGTCCCATAGAGGAGTTGCGCGTTTGCCCACTTCAGGTAGAACTTCCTCACTGCCCACTTCAACCCTCGCTCCGGCCCCCTGATGCCCTGCGTCCACTCGATCAGAGGAATCCTGCGCATTCTGCAAATGGCTCGGACCAGCCAGTTGCTGAGCGACTGGTTGCCGTGGCAGATCAGAACATCCATCTCCTCTTTCCAGGCAATCTTGACCGCCTCCGGCTGCCACTCGTAGTTCTTCAAGAGCGGGCCTCCAAGGCAGTGTGAAGCCAACGGGCGCCAATGAATCCCCTTTGTGCTGCCGGTTTCGGCGGCGCTGGCGGCGATCTTCTCTCCCGCCAATCCCCGCGTGCTGTCACCGGCGCAGACCACGAAATCCAGATGCGGATTCTGGGACAACCGACGGAAGATCGGAGCACGGAAATGCGGAATCCACCACATTAGCTTGACCACTTTCACTCGCTGGGGTAGAGTGCCATCCTGTTTCATGCGTGACGGTCTCCAGTTCCACTACAGGTAAACTGCGAACCCAAGGTGGCAGCAACGTCACACGTCACGGAACCACCTCGGCTTTGCACGTTGTCCTCGCCCGTGTGCGCTGTGGTATGCCAGCAAACCGCGGCCATCAAGGACCGCGATACCTCGCGATCACCGAGGTGTCCGGTAGCCCGACACGGGCTCGAAACGCCAGTGGGCGGACTGGAGCGGAGCATTCAATCACCGGTTTGTCTCTGCCTGGCCTGCGGAAATACAGGCCAAACGATCGATGATGGCACACATGATCAGGAGCATACAGTTTGTGATGTTCGCGACCCCGCCGATCGAGCCCACAAAGAACGCTACGGTGATGACCGCAAGCAGATAGCCGAAGGCGAGCCGGCCAAAGTCAGCCATCTCGTCAGTCTGGGCCCGGCGAAACAGGGACCACGCCTTGATCGTGTAGATCGTGAGGAACGAGACGAGGGCACACAAACCCAACAAGCCGGTGTTGTACCACGCAATGAGATAACCATTATGGAACGTTTGATCGGCAACCATGCTGGCCGACCCTTCACCATGCCCCAGGAGTGGGCTCTGAAAACACGAGTACAGCCCTGTCTCCCACAGGCCTTCGCGTCCGGTGAGATCTGTGGAAAGCAAACGCTCGGTCAGCCCTTGCGCTTTCCCCGGCAGCAGTTGAAACATCAGAAGCACACTACTCGCCGCAAACAACCCTCCGATAATCGAGAAGCCGATGAGCTTGAGCGGATTCTTCCTCAGGAAGATCAGCGGGGCACCGCCGATGGCGAGCAGGCCCGCCAAAGCGGTCCGCTTCCCGGCGAGAAGAAAGAGCAACACGAAGGGAATGATCAGGACCGAGCTGGAGATCCGCAGACCTCTCCGGCGGGATTGCACGATCCCCCAGACGACGATGGGCGCCAGGTAGGCACCGGCGTCGATCGCGCCCGCGCCGGCACCTACTTCCCCACCCAGCCGAAACCGTAGATATCCGGATTGGGCATAGGACTGAAAGAAGATCAGACTGGATATGGTCCAGACGGCTGCCGCGAAGATGACCATCTTCAAGAGTCTCACAATATCGTTCGTGGACGAAACGTAGGTTGTAACTGCGATGGGTACGGAGACCGCCACGAGCAACTTCAGAATTCCCTGTTGAAACGACCAGGCGGGCTCTGGCGAACGCACGATGAATATCAGGCCGAGTATAGCGTACAACAGATACAGGCACATGGTGCCGTTCGGGAGCCGGAATCGCCTGACGCAGGCGACCAGCAGCAGCCCCAGACAGAACCAGCGAAGCAGTGTGGCCGCGAATATCACGCCGCTCGCCTGGATTGGACCAAGCGCGAAACTGAGCATCAGGAGGAACAGAACGAACCCGGTTCCGCGCCACAGCGCGATGCCGATGGCCAGTGCAAGGAAGATGAGCAGAATGCTTGCACCGCCCGCGCCGAACGTTTCGAGGAAGCTCTCGATCCTCCCGAAGAAATCGTAGCTTTCCAATCCCATGGATGATCTCAACCGACGTTGGACTCCGGAAACCTCAGCGCCGCCAAGTCGACACAATGTGACGGATGCCGGCATCACGGTGGCGGTTATGTACTCCGGCCCGGGCCGGAATCGATGCCGTCGCCAGAGGCAACTCGGTCCGCACTCTCCCCGGGCCCGACGATACCGGCGAGGAGGAAGCCAAACCAGGTCAATCCGGACACACTCGCTCCAATGCAATATGCCCAGGCCGCGCCGATAAGCCCCCATGGGGGAATAAGTAGCAGGGCGCAGGCCAAATGAGTGCCCATGGTCACAATGCCGATTGTCAGGAGAGCCCGCCGGGGTGAGAACTTCACGACGAGCGGCCTGGCGGCAGAGATCAGGATCGAGACGGCGACACCGGGTGCGATGATCGAGATAGGCTCCAGGGCGCTGTCTGCGACGGCGGGATACAGCCGGTGCACGAGCCAGGGAGCCGCCCAACTCACTAGGCCGTAGAAGCACACGGCCGCCATGACGGCGGCGACGGGATACCATCTCAAGAGTCGGGGTGAGAGACTCTCCTTTGAAGTATGAGCGGAAACGAGCCGCAAGCCGAATGCTCCCAGGTTAACGACCGGCGCGGCAATCAGCTGAACCGTGGCGACCGAAGCGTAGAAGACGCTCACCGCCTCGTACGAACCCCAAGAGCCCAACCCCGTCCGGAGGATGTACGGCCCAGATCCGAACAGCAGCGCACTCGTCGAAAGGACCGCCCACGTCATGCTGACTCTCTTGGCCATGCCCTTGTCAAACTGGGGTGTGCCCAACAGCGTTCTGTGGCGGGCGAGTAGCAGCAACGCCAGAGCGGTGAGGTACCCGACCGTGTAGCCGATCGGCAGCCCCCACTGTCCGATCAGGAGAATGCCTGGGAGCGCCAGAAAGACGAGTACGCTACCAATGCTCTCCCAGAGCGCGCTCTGCGCGAATCGACGCCTCACGGGCAGGTCGGAGGTTGTGACCAGGATCAGATTCTGGGCTCCAACCGCCAGAATCAGGATGGCGGTCCACAGGGCAAGTTCAGATTCGGCCGCCCCGGAGACCCATGCACCCAAGCAGCCCAGAATCGCCAGCAGGCAGATGCCGCTCACCGCGCCCAGCGCGAGTGCGAACGTAGTTCGCATCAACAAACTGCGTCCTTCCTCTGTGAGACCCGCGATCGTCCTGAATAGAGCGTTGCGCAGACCTCTGGCTGGAGCCAGGTTCACGATACGGATCATGCCCAACGCATAGACGAACTTGCCGAAGTTCTCCGAACCTATCAAGTGCAGGCAAAGTGGGAAGAGAACAAGTTGGGGAAGCCCCTGTTGCGGAAGGGTCGCCAGCACGTACCAGAAGAGGTAGCCGGAAATCCTCCTTCCACGACCGAAGACTCCTTCGGGCTTTCGCGCCACCGCGGCCGAATGGAGACTGGAGGCGTTGTCTGCTCGCCGCAGTTCGTCCTTGCCCATCGCGTTTGGAATCCCTGACTCTCCTCACACAGACCCGACACGGACCTGCCTTGCCCGCGGAGCGGGTAAGCATCAGCAACGTTGCGGCCGTCGCCATCCCGGATCAGCCTCTCGGCGGAGGGGCTAGGGGCTTCGATCCCGTGAGAGGAGAAGCTACGGTCTTCCTTGCAGAGGGCTTTAGACGCTTCCCGACCACGCGGAGGGCAACTTCAGTGACTGCTTCAGAAACATGTGCTTCCCTTGCGCAGTCTGGTGAATGTAATCCACGTACTCGAACGTCACGTCCAGCCCCGTCCCGACGGGCTGAACGGCGAGGTGTCAAAGAAGCGATGGATGACTATTCCCCTGTTCGGAGTCACGCACCACACGGGAACGCTCGGCT
>JAUWNF010000637.1 GCA_030612785.1 Phycisphaerales bacterium | reverse complement strand
CCTGTGGGCATCGAGCCCCATTTGTGTTACCTTGTCCATCTTCATTGGCTGTCTCCTTCCGTGCACGAGTGATCCCAAATAACACCGGATAAGATACCGTCCGGAGGGAGACCGCCTTTCATGGGCTTACAGATCCAAGGGATCGCCGCGCCGCAGGGCGAGCTGAGTCTCAAACGGTTCGCCCCACTCGGCAGGCGGCACGCGCACGTCCGTCCCCGTGAAGATATCCCCCTCTCGCGCTAGCGTAGCCGTGACTTCGAGGATGAGCGGCTGGGCTTCGCCCTCGACGGCCAAGGGGAGGCTGAAGCGGAGTACGACGGTGTCGCCGTTGGTGGTTATGTCATCAGAATCCTGCAGTAGATTCTCGCCACGGCACTTCTCCGTGAATTGGGTCACTTGATCGCCTTCGATGGTGATACAGTCACCAGAGAACGGTTCGCCGTCCTCGGCCCGAATGTACAACCATTCCCCCTGGATTTCCGCCAGCCCTACACGGTTATCAGGCAGTGTCGGCGCGGCCGTGCCGGTCGCTCCGCCACCGGAGTCGCACCCCGCGGTGCAGAGAATGAACGAGAGTACCGAAGCCGCCGTTAGCAAGGCAGCCAACCTGAACCGCCAGCGTGTCGTTGTGTCCACTTTCATGCTCCGCGCTTAAACTTGACCTGCTGATTACCTTACCACAGGCGCCGTCATCATAGCGTCTGGCAGCGTATGAACAAGGTGGGGTGCGTCAGAGTATGTGTATGGCGTGGCTACTGGAGTGGCATGGGTAACATGCGTTCCGCCCTCAGGGTGGGACGCGTGTTACCCGTGGAACAACCGGGCGGGCAAAACCCACGGGTAAGCTTCGCCCCGGCGCGCCGGGGCTCCGCTTACCCATGCCACCCTCGCTAAACCCATATCGTCTACCTCGTCGAAACGCGCGCCAGCGACAAATCCACCGCGGTGGCGGAGTGGGTGATCGCGCCGACGGAGATGCGCTCCACGCCGGTCCGGGCCACCTCGGCGACGTTCTCCAGCGTGATGCCGCCGGAAGCCTCCAGTTCGATCTTGCCCTTGAGGCCTAAGGCGTCGCGGCGCTCGACCGCTCGACGCGAATCCTCCAAGCCGAAGTTGTCCAGCATGATGACGTCAATGCCGACTACCTTGAACAACTCCTCGACCTGTTCGAGCCTGTCGGCTTCGACCATGACGAACTTGGGCGCCGGTGTGGCGTCACCCCTGGTGGGTGACGGGGTTCCGCCCGACGTTGCTCGGTTGAGCATCTCGAATACCCTATGGGAAAGGTGCTCGGGCTCGACACCCGCCAGGTGGTTGTCCTTGACCAGCACGGCGTCGTAGAGGCCCATACGGTGGTTGTGCCCGCCGCCACAACGGACGGCGTACTTCTCCAGCAGGCGCCAGCCGGGGGTGGTCTTTCGTGTGTCGTAGATGCGGGCGCACGTACCCGCCACGGCGTCCACGTACCGCCGCGTTAGGGTCGCGACACCACACAGACGCTGAAGGAAGTTGAGCAGCACGCGCTCCGCCGTCAAGACCGATCGGTTGGGACCGAGCAAGGTGGCCAGGCGCCGTTGTTGTGGGGGGACACCGCGCGGGCTAAAGCCCGCGGCTCCCTGTGGTTGGTCGAAACAGGCACCATCCACCGCCTCATCTTCCCACGCGATGGTGATGGCTTCGTCGTAGACTTTCAGGATTTCGCCGGCTACGGCGCGGCCGGCGAGCACCGCCGGTTGCTTGAGCAGCAGTTCAAACCGCGCCTCGTCCTCCGGCTCGAGCAACGTGCCGGTCAGATCGCCAGTGCCCAGGTCTTCGTCCCGGGCCAACCGTGCGAGGGTGCGGACCGCCCGTAACAAGTCCTCGGGGACGGAAGCGTCGATGGGTCTTGTGTGCGACACGTATTGTTTCCCTGTCCGTTCAGTAGGGTGGCTACCGGGCATCAAGCAGGACTATTGAGGCGCAGCCCGCGCCGAGATTTCATCCAGGAACTGATTGACCTCAGCGATATCGGTGAAGTACCCCTGAAAGCCGGAGTAGTCCGGTCCGGCGGCCTCGTAGTACTTCCAGGTTTCTCGTCGCTCGGGTATCAGGGCCAGGGCCTGATCATCGGTGAGTCTTAGGAGCTTCTTGAACCGCTCGATATAGACCTGAAAGCGTAGGCCGTTTGCCGCGTCGCTATCCCCGGGGCGTAGGCTGAAAATCGTTTTGCGGCTCTCATCGAGCATGGCCGCAAATGCAAGCGAGCTACGCGTCGCATGCTTCTGGAAATGCCGTTCCAGACCACAAACGAGAGAGCGATACAGATTGCCAACGCCATTCTGGTCAGCCAG
>JAUWNF010000604.1 GCA_030612785.1 Phycisphaerales bacterium | reverse complement strand
TTTTGGTGTTTTAATTTTTTTTTTTGGTTTTTTTTTTTTGGTTGGGGGGGGGGGGGGCGGGGGCCCACGGCCGGCGGGGACGCCGGCCGTTACACTTCGGCAGCGCGATGCTTCTCGGCTGGCAACGGCACCGGCGCGCAGCCCGCGACGCAGAAGCTTCAGCCTGATGGAGCTGGTCCTTAACCTGATCATCATCGCGATGCTGGCAGCGATTGCCGTGCCACGGGTTACCCACGCCAGCCAGTCTGCCAGAGGCAAGTCGCTGCTCATGACGCTCACGCACGTTCGCCATGCGATCGAGCGTTATTACGCGGAACACGGACGGTATCCCGGATACGACCCGGCAACGGGTGCGCCGGACGATGACGCGTTCGTGGACCAACTCACCCAATACAGCGACGCGGGGGGCAACACCCACGCGACCCTGGTTTTTCCGTTCATTTACGGGCCGTACGTGCGCGCGCCGTTTCCAGCGAACCCGCTGAACGAGCTGAACACGGTTGACGTGCGCGCCAACCCCACCGATGCACTCGTGGTCGGCAGCACCGGGTGGTACGCGGTTCTCGTGACGGGGCACTTTGCGGCGAACTGTACGCAGGCCGAAATGGCGGAAGTGGGTATTGTCGACGGAGGCACCAAGATTCCATTGTAAGGCGGAGGGTAGGATGCCTTGGAGTCCGGGCCATTCCGGGCGGCGCTCTCCACATGGCCCCAATGACCGCGCGGCGGGTGGCATGCCTAAGCCGGCCAGAGGCCGGCGCAGGCATGGTTCAATCGTACCCGTGGATTGAGATTGCGTTACTTCGCCTGCCAAGGGGATGTGCCGGTGGTGCCGAACGTGGGGAGTATTCCGCCGATCGACAGGCGAACGATCGATACATGCCTGCGCGTCGCTACGCTCCGCTTAGGCATGCCACCCAGCCGCCCCCCTTCGGGGGCTCGGTCTGACGAACCCGCTGACCCAGGGCTCGCGATGCTCGCCCTGGGCTTTATTCCGACATCCCCTTCGGGGATTAGTAGTACATACACCCGCGTCGTGGGTTTGCGGTGTTACGGACACCGCCGCTGGGGCGTTACGTTCCTGGAGGTGGTGGTCGTGCTGGCGATCATCAGCGTGTTGGCGGCAATTGCGCTGCCACGCTACGCCAATGCGATGGCGCAACAGCGGGCGGACTCAGCGGCCCGACGTGTCGTGCTGGATCTGGCGTTCGCTCAGAGACAGGCACGGATGTCAAGTTCGAATCAGTTGGTGGTGTTCAGCGTCGCCGGTAGCAGCTACTCGCTTACCGACGTCGCGGACCTCGACCATACGGCCTCCACCTACACGGTGGAGTTGTCCCGACCACCGTACGAAGCGATCCTGGTCTCGGCGGATTTCGACGGCGACCTGGAGATCATATTCGACGGCTACGGGATCCCCGACAGCGGAGGGTCGGTGGTGCTCCACGTGGGAGGGGTGTTCAAGACCATCACCGTCAGTAGTGAGACGGGGACGGTGAGTGTGCAGTGATGAGAGTGCGGATTGCGGATTGCGGATTGGGGATTAGGGATTGGCGATTGCCGTCCGCACGCCGAACTCAGCACTCCGCACTTAGCACTCAGCACTCAGCACTCAGCACTCAGCACTCAGCACTTAGCACTCAGCGCTGCAGGCGGCGCCCGGGCTTCACGCTGGTTGAGCTGGTCATGAGCATGGCGGTAATGACCATTGTGATGGGCGGCATGGCGTCGGCGATCTTCCTGGCGTCCCGCGGGGTGGACCCGGCCAGCCCGGTGGCGGGCGTCGTGGAAAGCGGGCGGGTGGCGGAGCAGATGGCCGGTGAGCTGGCCTGCGCGGTGGGGTTCACCGAGTGGTCGGCGACGGTGGTGGAGTTTCAGGTGCCGGATCGAGGCGTGGACGGGGTTCCGGAGACCATTCGGTATGCCTGGTCGGGGACGGCCGGCGATCCGCTGACGCGGCGGTACAACGGCGGGACGATCGTGGAGGTTGTCGAAGACGTTCAGGAGTTCGCCTTGTCTTACGAGACGATCACGACTGCCTGGGAAGAAGGAGAGCCAACCGAAAACGAAAGCGCCGAGACGCTGCTGTTCAGCTTCGACACCACGGCGCACGTGAAAGACTTCGAGATCGAGTGGAACAAATGGCCCGGTGAGTTCTTCCAGCCGTCTTTGCCGGGCGACGCGATCAGTTGGAAGGTGACGCGCCTCAAGTTCCTGGCGAAGCTAGGCGGCCCCGACAATGGGTTGACCCTGGTGCAACTTCGGCTTCCTGAGGCCGGCGATCTGCCCGGCGGCACCGTGCTCGAAGAGCACACCATGTACGAGAGTTCGCTCGGCAGCGGCTACGCATGGCAGGAGTTCTTCTTTGACAATGTCTCGGGGCTCGCTCCAGACGAGGGCCTGTGTCTGGTTCTCGAACACGTCAACGATGACGTTTCGGCCGTGGTGCGGTATCAGAACGAGGACGCGGCCACGCCGAATGCCGCCATGTTGCAGACCGACAACGCGGGCTCGAGCTGGACGGCGAGCACAGACCAAGCCCTGGACCTGTACGTCTGGGGTACGGTCACTACGCTCGGCGAGCCGGACCCGCTGCCCACCACGTACCGCTTGGGCGCGGTCAACATCCGCTTGGGACCGGGCCCGAGGCGA
>JAUWNF010000659.1 GCA_030612785.1 Phycisphaerales bacterium | reverse complement strand
CCGTACCGCCGTCGCGGTCAGCTCACCTCGGCGTCCGATCCCGCAGAGGCCGTCGAGCAGGCCGCGGCCGTGTTAGCCGAGCCGAGGGCAGGTTCTTGCCCCGAGAAGTCGAGGCGTTGACCTGCCGCGGCGCTTTGACTTGTTTCTATTGCACAACCGCGCCGCCGTCAGTTGTTCGAGTCGAGCGGTCACGGCCAACCCATCCGACCAGGCAGAATCGGCGGGAGCGCGAACACAGTACCAGGATGGATAAAAGAAACATTCCGATGTTTGCAAGCAGCTTCTTCCAGATAATCACTATACCCGTGCCGCAACCGCAGTCGAAGGCGGTCTGGAAGAACGGAATGGCTTCCGTGGCACGGATGGCCAGCGCCCGCAGGAAAATCACCGGCGTAAAAACAGCCAGCATGATCGCCATCGACCCAGACGCACCACGTACCAGCACGCCCAGAATCAGCCCCAGGCCGCAGATCATCTCCAGCCACGGTAGGACAATGGCAATGCCGTTAAGGAAGTAAGGCGGCGATTCCGGCACCATGTGGTATAAGCGTATCAGCTTGAGAAAATCGCTCGGATTGCCGATCTTCGGCAACGCCATATAGATAAACAGGCCACCGAGAACCAGCCTTGCCAGAAGCTGAGGAATCCCCGTTTCATCCATGCGTCGAAAGATGGATTTGTCGCCGATCATGGTGATTCACACGCTTTGGCAGTCGGCATGTCCTTTCGCCTCCATTCCGTCCACCCGCCGGGGTAGATGAAGATTGCCTCGGATGGGACGTCTGCCGCCCGGAGCTCGCGACACATGAAGATGCTGTCTTCGCACTTGCCGCCGTTGCAGTAGACGATGACCTTCTCCGCTCCCCTCGTGCGATCGAGCACACGGTCGATGCAATCCGCAACGTGATACGGATCACACTGAATCGCGCCCTCGATATGGCCTTGGTCATACGTCGTTTTCCTCCGCGAGTCGACGAACACGTAGTGCCCCACCGCCTCGTCGGGATGAGTGAAACCTTCCGTCAACTCCTCGAGGGTTATCGTCCGGTAGGGGTGCCTGAGGCGCTTGGAGACGTTCGTCTGCTCGCCCGACGGCGCGTGTACCAAGGTGTCGGGACGTTCAGCCATCGCCTCAGCCGCCGACCCGTCGGGATCTACCGGTGCCGGGCCCTTGTCCAAGTAGTTCTTCGTCCACCTTATGGAGCCCGACCCGCGCACGGCGTTGGCACCGATCCCCAGCGCGAGCCCAATCACGCCGAGTACGAGCATCTCGATAACCGTGCCACGCAACGCGGTCACCAGGCTTCCTCTCACATTCCGGACGCCCCTTAGAGCGCACGATCACGCCAACCGACGGCTATTCATCATTATCACACTAACCGGTTTGGTCAACGCGGCGATTGGGTTTGTCGCATCCCAGCGACTTAACCCGCGTTGCCGACGCCCGGACCACGTGGAATCAGGCGAGGCGCCTGAACAGCGGTTCGAAGCGCATAGCACGGCCCGCCCCCCGCCAAAGGCTTCAGCCCTATCGTACGACTTTCAGGCGTCCGGAACGGGCGCCGATTTCGACATCCAAGCCCCACAATCCTTCTCGATGTTTTCGCTTCTCGACGCTTGTTGCGAAAACGTCGCATGCCGCTATAATCGTCATAGGTTACGCAGTCAGCAGCGCCATCACGCATCGCCCCCGACGCTCCCGCCGGAGGGGTTTTATTGGTCGGAACGGGCCGATCCGGACGTGGGACCGCCGGGAACTGCGTGTGCCGGCTAGGAACCTTGAGACGCCGACGATCGCCAGCTTCGACGTCTTGGCGTTTTGAGTTCTGGGTCGGAGGGGAAAGATCGTGCTTTGGTGGACGCTCTATCAGTTCTTCCGGCGCAAAGGCAAGATCGCCTTCCTTGCGTTCATGATCTACCTGGCCATGTGCTAGGCCATTCTGCAGAGCATACCTTCGAACTGCCTGATTGAACCTGACCCGAGCCAACCACGTGTTCCATTTCGATCGCTGGTGGAACCCGGCCGTGGAGAACCAGCCCACCGACCGAGCGTTCCGCATCGGACAGACCAAGAACGTCCAAGTCCACAAGTTCCTGTGCGTTGGATCTTTGGAAGAGAAGATCGACGAGA
>JAUWNF010000326.1 GCA_030612785.1 Phycisphaerales bacterium | reverse complement strand
AGTCCCTCGAGCAGGCTCGTGCTGGTGATCGTCAGGCTGAGGCGAACTTCGTCACGTTCCGCAGACACGTCGTGCCTCCTCAACGGGATTCCTCTGGTCACGCCCGAAGTGAGCCCGAAAGGCCGCTTCCCCGACGGCGCTGCGACACCTTCGCGCGCCATCGAGGTTCTGATTCTACCAACACGCAGGGCGCTCCACCAGAAGGGAACCAGCGTGCCGCCGGCGCCACTCTACACAGATGGGTAGCCGGGTTGGGCAGTATCGGTGTACGAGGTCCAGAAAAAAAGGATGACACTGGAAAGATCCCCAGCCCGGCGGCCAATATGAGCACGGCATCGGCCGCCGTAGCCAATGATGAACGCCGACTGGCGGCGTCCGTCGAGCGCGGCTGATCGGATGCGCGTGCGAAGAAGGTCAACGAGACAACGGGAAGCAGTCGCGGTAGGGACTGCCCTTTCGGGCAGCCCCCCGCACAGATCCCAGCAAGCGGAACTACCGCACTGGGCTCCTGCCTTGGATCCTGAGGAGTATACGCCTACCGCCCTTACAGACAGCAACGCATGACTCGGGATCGGTGCGGGTCGCTACTCCTTCACCGCATGGCTCTTTCATCCACTACGCCTCACCGGTTTTGCCGGCGCATCCCATCTGTGGAACCTCAAGCCGCCATCGTACCCAGGCAAGTCACGTGATTCAACAGAACTTGTCGTTGTTGTGGTTTCCACGCCGCAGCATGGCCCGTTCCAGATTGCCGTACGGGTTGAACAGGAACAACCGATGATAACACATGCACTCGAAGTAGCCCTTGAATCACAGGGGAAACATGCACGTATCATGCCATCCAGGAGAACTGCACCTGGGAAACGCGCGTTGAAACGAAGCTCGCTGTTGTGTATGATGCTCAATGAACTACATCCGAAAGAACGCCAACAGACTGACAGCAGCCGTATCAAGACTTGTTGAGCGTCGGAGGTAAGCCTTGGCCATTCTGAGCGAGGGACAGACCATCCGAGACACATACACGGTGGATCGCTTCCTGGGTGAGGGCGCGTTCGCTGAAGTGTACCGTGTCCAGCACCGTTTCCTGGGGCGCCAGGCGATGAAAGTGCTGAAGTCTCCTGGCGCGACAGGGGAGGAGATCGAAGACATGCTCGGCGAAGCCCTCCTGCTCTCCCGCCTGGGCCACCCCAATGTCATCCGGGTGTTCGACGCGAACGTGCTGGATACAACGAGCGGCCGCTTCGGCTTCTTCACCATGGAATGTATAGCAGGTGGCAGCCTCCACGGCTATTGGCGCTCCTACCGCGAGAAGTTCATGCCGGTCCCCGAGGTGGTGGACATCCTGAAGCAGGTCTGTTCCGGTATCGCCGTGGCGCATAGCGCGGAAGTACCGATTATTCATCGCGACATCAAACCGCAGAACATCCTTATCGGGTACGATGGAGAAGGGATGCGCGTTCGGGTCAGCGACTTCGGTCTGGCCAAGCGAGTGAATCCCCTCACTCTACTAGCAAGCGCCCAAGGCACGTTGGGGTTCAAACCGCCCGAGTCGTTCGAGAACATGGACTCCAGTGCTGCCGACGTCTGGGCGTTGGGAACCACGCTTTACCTCTTGCTGACCGACACCATGCCGTTTCCCGGCTTGGACCATCGCGACCTTCGTGACAGCCAAAGTTCTCTCAAGCGTCTGCGCCCGCCCAGCATGCACAACATCGAGGTCAATCCTGCCCTGGATGTGATCACCTGTCGTTGCCTCGCGCGCGAGCCACGGGATCGTTATCCCGATGCCGGGGCGCTCCTGGAGGAGCTCCAGCAATGGCAGCCTGGTCGGAAGTCGGAACACTTCGCGGAGCCAAACGATGCCTCTACGACCTTCAAGCCCTCCCTTGGGCGGACACCCGCGGACCGTAAGACGCCTGCGGCGATCGTCGAAGAGGCGTTCGCCTTGGCGCGGCGCCCCGGCGAGCTGGCGGTGGCGGCCGACTTGCTTGAAGAGGCCATCACCAAGGATCCGGGCTTGCGGAGTCAATACGCGTCTCGCATGAAGCTATGGCGGCGTGGGATTTCGATGTAACAGGGACGATGTCCCATGACGACTCTTGATCAATACCTGGCTGCGGTGGACCACGGGATCGCCCAGCCGCTTCTCGAGTCTGCCACGCCCGAGCTGTACCGACGCAACGCTTTCCGCGTGCTGGAACTGCCCGTCGAGGCCACCATGCGCGATGTTTCCCGCCGGGAGAAGCGCCTCGCGATGGCCCAGAAGCTCGGTGTTGGGATTGACCGGAACACGATGCGGCTTCTGCCGCTGTCCCCGCCGCCGGACGTCGAAGCCATCCGCGGAGCCAAGCGGCGGTTGGCCGACCCCATGACCCGTATTGTGGAGGACCGCTTCGGGTGCGGGCCGCCCGAACTGGGCGGCTCGGATGATGGGGGGCTGCGCTTGCTCAGCGAGAACCGCCCCACGGAGGCGCTGGCCACCTGGCTGAAAGCTGAGTCTGACGGCGCCGACCACGAAGCCACATCGCACAATCTGGCCCTGCTTTATCACCTGGTGGCGTTGGATTTGGAGCACAAGGCCGCGACACGCCGCTTGACCGAAAGTAAGGCGGAAACATGCGCCACCTGCTGGAACCGGGCGTACCGGCGGTGGCAGATGCTCGTCCAGGACGAGAGCTTCTGGCAGCGCTTCGCCGATCGACTGGTCGCCCTGGACGACCCGCGGCTGACCCGCGAGGCCGCGACGACCATTCGGGATTCGCTCCCTAGGGCGCTGCTGATGATCAACGCCCGCCTGGCCGTCCGCTACGCCGAGATGTACGTCGGCGCCGAGGATGAGCAGGCGGCCGCTGCACACTGCGCAGCGGCCAAGCGCCACCGGGACCTGATGGCGAAATCGGGCTTCGATGCGCGGCTGGTGCAGAGAACCCTCAAGCAAGCTCTGGGCCACAAACGCGAGCGCGTGAAGATGATCTGTGATCAGGTGAAGTCCGCCACCATGGCGGAGCCCGATCAAGCCGACCGCCTGATCAGGAACCTAATCCGTGAGAGTCAGCCGCAGCTTCGGGTCTTGGAGCTGCTTCTCGAAGAGGGCGATCCCACGCGCGATGGCGCAATGGACGAGGTGGCGTCGATTGCACGAAACTGCATAACCGTATACGCCAATGAAACGGAGGATTGGAACACCTGCGTCGATCTGCTTGAAACGACCCTGCCGCTAGCGGCCAGTCCTTCCTTGCGTGAACGCATCGCAGAAGATCTGGAAACCGTCGGGCGGATTCGTAGTGCCAGTACGTGCTTCTTCTGCGAGGACAATCAGGCCGAAGAGAGCGCGCAATTCGATGCCCCCATGTACGGTAACGTAAACGAAACCTACACCGGCACCGGTAGGAACGTATCCTATAGCAGGATTAGCGTTCCGATTCCGCGGTGTCAGGAGTGTAAGGCTCGTCACGACTGCATCGGCACTTACAGCCTGTACGGCGCCGGCATTGGCCTCATCTCTGGAATCATTATATACGTAGGCATACTCTGGGCTCAGAATCCGCGTTTGTTTTCGCGCCCTCCTGAGGGCGATACTCTGCTTGGCATGGTCTTAGGTTTCTTCGTCGTGGTGGCTTCCGCCGGCATCATGGCAAGAATCTTCGGGTGGATCGGCGAACAAACACTCCCGGAATCCCTAAGGCCTTCCCTGAACCAGATGGACTACCTCCCCATTCAGAAACTCTTGTCCGAGGGGTGGAAGCTCGGTAAGGGCCCGTAGGGCTGGCATCGGCGGTTCGGTGGCATGCAGCGAGCGGCGCAGAGTTGGGTGGGTCATCTCGGAGAGCGAAGATGTTCACAACGGTCTTGCGACTGATCAGGCGAAGTGGCGCCAGCGTTCGTGCGTGGATCGGCCGTATAGACGCGTGGGTCGAGAAGATGGAAAAAGCGAGGTGGGAGAGGCGCCTGCAGAATGCCGCACTCCTGCTCCAGCGGGCGGGCGTCGTTGAGTTTGCGCCGCGGGTTGCTACCATATCTGAAAGCCGTTCTGGGAGAAGGCCCATGCCCGAAACACAGGCACTCCTGCGCTTGCTCGCGGACGTAGCTACCGGCCTATGGCGGGCCCACAAGAAAGTGGCGCCTGACGAGGACGGTGAACTTTCCGCGGAATGGCGTTCTGTGTTCCGCCACCTCCAATCCTGTCGGGACGCCCTCACGAGCGCCGCGCTCGAGGTTCGCGACCATACTGGTGAGAAGTACGCGGCTGGCATGGCCCTTAAGGTCATCGCTTTTCAGCCTACACCTGGCGTTCAGGCTGAGAGAATAGCGGAAACCATAAAGCCGACCATCTATTACCGGGAGGTTCTGATCCAACAGGGCGAGGTCGTAGTGGCAACCCCGCAGGAGGCTGCGGCCGCGCCCGAGGTGGCTGAGCAGACGGTGCCATCTATCGAAAGGCCAACGGGTCACGAGAATGGCACGGACACCGGCGCCAATGTCTCATCTGCGGATCCACGAGTCGTCCGGGAGGGGCGCACCGCTAGTCCATCTGTCGATCCCCAAGTGCAGCACGAAGAGGAGGGCAACCGCCATGAACCGGACCACCATTGATTTCGGCATTGATCTCGGCACGACCAATAGCGCCGTCGCGGTGTTGGATGGTATCGAGGCACGGGTCATTCCCAATGGCGAGGGCGCCTCCTTCACCCCTTCGGCGGTGTGGGTCGACCGTAAGGGGCGCGTTCGTGTGGGACGCCAGGCCAAGGAGCGTGCGGAATCCGATCCCGATAGT
>JAUWNF010000172.1 GCA_030612785.1 Phycisphaerales bacterium | reverse complement strand
CCCGGGCGTTGCCGCGCGAGGTCACGTGGTAGAGGGCGCCAGGGAACTCGATCCGCAACGGCCGGGCCATGACCCCATCCTACCCCAGCCCGACCGCCTTCGTCAACCACTAATGACTAATGAAGCTCTGACCCCAAGTCTTCGCTTGCGGTCGTGATACGGTTAGTGACCCGCTCGCTTGCGTTCGGGGCTCGGTGCCCGCGTCGAGTCTCTGCGTTCATGGACAATTCGGGCTAATGGTCCACGGCCGTGCCGAGGAGCTTGGCCACCTCGGTGAACTTTTCCTCTAACAATTCCTTGCTTTCGGCTTCGAGGTTCAGCCGCAACAGCGGTTCGGTGTTGGACTTGCGGACGTTGAACCACCAGTTTTCGCACTCCACGGTGATCCCATCGAGGAAATCGACTTTGGCGTCCGCGTAGACCTCGGCCAGATGCTGGATGGTCCCGTCTTTGTCTTCGTTTTCAAAATTGCGCTCGCCGCTCTGGGAATAGCGGCGCAGCGGGGCGATCAACTCGCTCAGTGGTTTTTGCAGACGGGTGAACGTGTTGAGCAGATGCACCAGCGCCAACATGCCGGAGTCGCAGTAGAAGTTGTCCTGGAAATAGAAATGCCCCGAGAGCTCGCCGCCGAACACGCCCTTGGACGTCGAGAGGGCCTTCTTCATGAACGCGTGCCCCACGCGCTCCCGCTTGGGGATTCCGCCGGCCTTTTTGATCTCTTCCGCCACCACGCGGCTGGAGCGCAAATCGTAGACCACGACTGCTCCGGAGCGGCGCGCCAGAAACTGCGGAGCCAGCAAGGCGGTTATCATGTCGCAAGAGACGATGTCGGCGTGCTCATCGACCACCATCAGCCGGTCCGCATCACCGTCGAAGCAGATCCCGAAGTCGGCGCCGGACCGCCGCACCTGGTCGCGGAGTTGAGCGAGGTTGGCCTCGATCAGCGGGTTGGGCTCGTGCACGAACTCGCCGTCGTGTTCCATGTTGATGCAGATCAGTTCCACCTCGGCCACGTCGCCGAATAGAATGGGGACCCAGCGTCCGGCCATACCGTTCGACGCGTCCACCGCGATCTTGAGCTTCCGCGGCGTTTCCAGGAAGCTGCGGACGAAGGCCTTGTACTCCTGGGACAGGTCGCGTTGGGTCACTTCGCCCGGCGTAGAGGTCTCGTGGCGGGCGAGGTTCTTGGCCACCGCGCAGATGTCTTTCAAGCCGGTGTCGCTGCCGATGGGGACGCCCTTCTGCCCGGAGATCTTGAACCCGTTGTAATGGGCGGGGTTATGGCTGGCCGTAGTCTGCACGCCGCCGCAGCAGTTCAGGTGATTGACCGCGAAGTAGATCTGCGGCGTGTCGGTCATACCGATGTCGATAACGTTCGCCCCGGTCGAGCGTGCCCCTTCGATAAACGCGGCGCAGAGCGCCGGGCTGCTCTTGCGCATATCACGCCCGACCACGACCGTGCCGGCCTTGGGGTCACTGCGATCCATGCCCTGCAAGGACGCCCGCAGGAACGTGGCGGTGGCGTGCCCGATTTTCCAGGCAACCTCTTCATCGAGCATGTCCGGATACGTCGCCCGGATGTCATAGGCTTTGAAAATCTTCTCGATCATGGCAGGTTTCTCATCTTGCTTTCTGGGGACTGTGGATAACCACGGGCTGCCGCTGCCGGTCTCGTCATCGTTGAACTGGCAACCGTGGCAAAGGTGATAGTTCGCGCGTCGCCGGCCCGCGCAAATGGCACCGGAAATGGGCACGTTCGGTTGATCCGGGCAGTAGCGTTGGTACTGCTGCGGCGATTCCGGATGTGCTGGAGTCATGCAACACCGTCCTTGTGCTCCAGTCCACTTTACCGCTTTGGGGCGCTCTCGTCACCCTCCCGCAGCCGTGGGCTCCCGCCGGTACGGATTTCGTTGACGCCGTCGCGGGGTGGGCAGTATACTAAGTATGCGGGTGACCGGACGTTATGCAAGTCCGCGCCCGGCCGCTCGGTGAGGGACGGCGCTCATGGTAGAGAATGCAGGCATGTCCGACGTGACGGTGGTGCGTTGTCCGCGCTGTGCCCAGAAGTACCGGGTCCCCAAGGACCGGTTGGGGGCGCGTGCCAAGTGCAAGAAGTGCGGTCAGGGCTTCCGCATCTGCGAGGACCAACCCATCGACGACGAAACCATCTGCGGCTGGGTCACCGAGGAGGACCCCTCCAGCGCCAGCGTGCTCGGGGGGACCGGCATGCTGGAAAGCCCCGTACCCAAGCCCAAGGAGGCGACCACGGGGACCAGGTGGACCCAGAGTCCCCCGCCCAGCGAACCGCGCGTCATCTTCGAACGCATCGACGAAGTGGGAGCTTACTTCGAGTTCCCGATCGAATCGTTGCGGGACGCTGACCTCCGGGCCTCGTTCCCCCATCGCTGCGTCAACTGCCGGACCAAGACCGGACTCCTGTGTCACCTGCTCATTTGGGGCGGCAAGCTCCCGCGCCAGGACGCATTCAGGCTAAAGGAGATGGAGAACCGGAACATTCGTCGTCTGGACGAATTGCTCTTTACGTACAAGCGCGATTGGTTCAAGCAGTTGGAGCCGCTGGACGTGCTCCCTCCGCCGTTCAACGAGCCGATGCCGTACTTCGTTTGCGAGCATTGCAGTGCGGTGGGCGAGATCACCACGCACACGCTCCACCACGGCGAGCAGGAATTTTGTCAGATCGGCATCGCCAACCTGAGCATTGCCCTGGATTTCTTCCGCAACAACGGCGGTCGCGGGATGCCCGCCTACCAGAAACTGCTGGTCGCCAGCCGGCAACAGCGCGACAACCAATGGCAGCAACTGTCCTTTGCCGTGCGCTCCAAGATCTCGCAATGGTTCCAGTCGGCCGACGACGAGAACTTCCTTGGTTTCTACGCCGACCAGGATTTCGCGCGCTCCGAGTTGGGGGCCGCCGGCCTGGTGCTCACTGACCGGCGGATGGTCTACAAGAAGTACGCCTCTCACCGGGAGTATACCCTGGAGGAGGGCGGCGAGGTGTACATCGAAGCCACCCGGGCGGTGGCCACCATCTCCATTTCCCAACCGGGGCAGCGCCAAGCCCTGCTCCTTTCGCACCCCCTGGCTGCCAGCAGCTTCGCCCGCACGCTAACCGAGATGAACTACGGTTGGAACGTTAACGTCAAAACCCTCAACGAGTAATAGAACATCGGGCGGACAACTCACAGGCCTGGCCGCTTGCCCCACCGTCCATACACCCCAAGTCGATTGATTACTCTGCCGAAGCACGTACCATAACCGGTGCGGTTGTGGTCTTAGCTCTGCGGCCTCTGCGTCTCTGCGTTCAATCATCGCTTGGAATATGATAGTGTCGTCATTCTGTCACCTTCACGTTCACACCCACTACAGCCTGCTCGATGGCGCGACGCGCATCGACGATCTAGTCGGGCGCGCCCGGCAGATGGGCATGCCCGCCGTGGCGATTACCGACCACGGCAACATGTTCGGGGCGATCGAGTTTTACGAGGCCGCCCGTGCGGCGGGCATCAAGCCCATCATCGGGTGTGAAACGTACATGGCCCCGGGGGACCGCCGCTCCAAGGACGCCGGAGGCATGAAAGAGGCCAGCAACCACCTCCTCCTGCTGGCGATGAACAACCAGGGCTACCGCAACCTGATCCGGCTTTCCAGCATCGCCTACTGCGAGGGGTTTTACTATCGCCCGCGGATCGACAAGGAGATTCTGCGCGAGTTTTCCGAGGGACTGATCTGCACCAGCGCCTGCCTCGGCGGCGAAATCCCGCAGGCGCTCATGCAAGGCAACCGTCACCGTGCCGAGGAGATCGCCAGAACCTACCTGTCCATTTTCGGCCCCGAGCGCTTCTTCATCGAGTTGCAGGACCTCGGGCTGGAGGAGCAGCAAGCCGTCAATCCCGAGTTGGCCGATCTGGCCGGACGCCTCGGCATCGGGACCATCGTCACCAACGACGTACACTTCCTCGACCGCGGCGACGCCGAGGCTCATGACGTGCTCTGCTGCATCAGTACGGGCAAGCTGCTCACCGACGAAAACCGGTTCAAGTTCGAGACCGACCAGGTCTACTTCAAAAGCCCCGAGGAGATGAGAGAGCTGTTTCCCGACCATCCCGAGGCAGTGGCCAACACCGTGCGGGTGGCGGACATGTGCGACGTGGAGTTCGACTTCTCCAAGCGTTTCGCCCCGGTCTACCGCCCCCCGGACGAACGCACGCCGGAGCAGATGCTCCGCGACAAGGTGTTCGAGGGGGCCCGCGAGCGGTACGGCGAGATCGATGACGAGCTGCGCGAACGCCTCGACTACGAACTGGAAGTCGTCTCGAGCAAAGGCTTTGCCAGTTACTTCCTGATCGTCTGGGACTTTGTCAATTATGCCCGCGACCACGGTATCCCCTGCGGGGCACGCGGGAGTGCTTGCAGTTCGGTGGTTAGTTACTGCCTGGGCATCTCCGCCCCCGACCCCATCCGCTACGGGCTCTACTTCGAGCGTTTCATGGACCCCGACCGCGACGAGATGCCCGACATCGACGTGGACATCTGCCAGAACGGCCGGGCCCGGGTGATCGACTACGTGCGCCAGAAATACGGCCACGTTGCCCAGATCATCACCTTCGGGACGCTCAAGGCCCGCGCGGCGGTCAAGGACGTGAGCCGGGTGATGGGCATCGGCTTCGACGAGGCCAACAAGCTAACCAGCCTGATCCCGCCCACGCTGAACATGACCATCGACAAGGCCCTGGACACCGAGCCCGAACTGAAGCGACGCTGCGAAACGGACGAGCAAGTGCGTCGGGTTCTCGACATCAGCCGCCGGCTTGAAGGGCTGGCCCGCCACGCGGGCATCCACGCCGCCGGCGTGGTGGTGGCCGACCAGCCGCTCGACAACTTCCTGCCGCTGTACAAGCCCCCCGGGGAGGACCAGATGGTCACCCAGTTCGAGGGGACGACTGTCGAGAAGGTCGGGCTGCTGAAGATGGACTTCCTCGGCCTGCGCACGCTGACTACGCTCGAGCGCGCCCGCCAATTGGCGGAAAGAAGCACCGGCCGCTCAATCGACCTCGGCAAACTCGACCTCGCCGACGCGAAGGTCTACGACCTCTTCGCCCGCGGCGAGACCAAGGGCGTCTTCCAGTTCGAGTCCGGCGGTATGCGCGACGTGATCATGCGCATGCGTCCCAACCGCATCGAGGACCTTATTGCCGCCAACGCCCTCTATCGCCCGGGACCGATGGTCAACATCGACGCCTACGTCGCCCGCAAGCACGGCGAAAAATGGAGCACCCCGCACCCGATCATGACCGAGGTGCTCGAAGAGACCTACGGCATCATGGTATATCAGGAGCAGGTCTCGCGGCTGGTCAATCGCCTGGGCGGGATCGAGCTCAAGCGGGCCTTCCGCCTGGCCAAGGCCATCAGCAAGAAGAAGGTGGCCATGATCGAGGCCGAGCGCGAGCCTTTTGCCAAGGGCTGCGCGGAAAAGGGCATCGCCCGGGCCATTGCCGACGAAGTCTTCGAGGACATTCTGCGCTTCGGCAGCTACGCGTTCAACAAGGCCCACTCCACCGGATACGCCCTGGTCGCCTTTCAGACCGCCTACCTGAAGAGCTATTACCCGGTGGAGTTCATGGCCGCCCTGATGACCTTCGAGATGTCCAACACCGACAAGATCGTCGAGTACATCGACGAGTGCCGCCGGATGGGCATCAAGGTCCTGCCGCCGGACATCAACACCTCGGAGAACGACTTCACCGTGGACCGCCGCGCCGACGAGGCAGTGGTCATCCGCTTCGGTCTGGCGGCCATCAAGGGCGTGGGCGAAAAGGCGGTGGGCGCGATCGTCGAGGAGCGTGAGGCGCACGAGCCATTCAAGAGCCTGTACGATTTCTGCGAACGGGTCGATCTCACCATCGTCAACCGCGCGACCGTCGAAGCCTTAGTCTGCTGTGGGGCCTTCGACTCTACCGGGGCCATGCGCAAGGCGCTGGCGGAGGTGCTGGACAAAGCCATCGAAGCCGGGCAGACCGCTCGGCGCGACCGGTTGGCCGGTCAGATGAACCTGTTCGGCGGCGAGGACCATCAGGCCCCCCCTGAGCCCAAGCTGTCCACCAAGGAGTGGAGCGAGGCTGAAATGCTCGCCCGCGAAAAAGCCGTGCTGGGCTTCTACGTGACCGCCCACCCGCTGACCAGTTACGCGCCCCTCCTCGAAGCCTGCGCCACAGCCGCCACCGTCGATCTGAAATCCTGTGACGACGGCACGCCGGTCATCCTCGGCGGCATGGTCACCCAACTCCGCACGGTGATCACCAAGGGCGGACGCAAGCCGGGCTCCAAACTGGGTATCGTTACTCTCGAAGACTTGAAAGGCCAGACTGAGGCTATCCTGTTCCCCGAGATGCTGGCCGAGCAACGCAACGTGGTTAAGCCGGACGCGATTCTGTTCCTCAGAGGCGAGGTAGATCGCCGCCGCGAGGAACCGTCGCTGCGCGTCAGCGACGTGATCACCGTTGAGCAAGCCCACGAGAAGCTGACCACGCACGTGGTCCTGCGGCTGTCGGAAGCGACGACCGACGACGCCGTCTTGCAGGCCTTGGCCGAGGTCGTCAAGCGGCACGAGGGCGACAAGCCGGTCTACATCGACATGTCCACGTCGGACGGCATGGTGGTTACCGTTGGCCGCCCGGGCTTGGGCGTGGCGATTACCCCCGACCTGATCCGCGACCTGACCGCCCTCCTCGCCCCCGACTCGCTGGCCCTCCTCGGCCCCAAACGTACGGAGATCCCACTGCCGAAGGAATGGACCGCCCCGCCCGCACCGGTAGGAGCGCACACGGAAACCGATACCGAAGTCCATGAAGTGCCTGCACTAACTGGCGACGTTCTCGCGGGGCAGGAGGTGTAGGGCGCGTCGCTGGCGCACCGGCATCACTCGTGGGTGGGACGGACAGGCGTCTCCAGCGACTGCTGATCGGCG
>JAUWNF010000735.1 GCA_030612785.1 Phycisphaerales bacterium | reverse complement strand
AGAGCAAGCTCAAGTGTAAGCGGATTCGGTTCACCGACAATGAACGCGGGCGGCTGGACCCTTCACCGACCACCCCGACCTTGCCGCAGCAGGTGGATTTACCCGCCCCATCCCCCCGGGGGCTTGGCGCCCCGCATGACTGTGCGCCATAATCCCCCATCCACACCCCCGCGAGGAGGACGACATGGCCGCCAAACCCACCATCGCCGACTTGAGGAGACTCCTCACCACCGACCAGCCCCGAACGCTGTTGGAATACTGGCAAGTAGGCAGGGACGCCACCCGCCTGCTGCGCCGCAAAGACAACGGGCTAACCCAGCAGGCTCTTGCCGAGGCGCTCCCCATCGGTGTTACCACGCTAGGATTGGCCATACGGTTCGCCGCCCGCGTCAGGCAACGCCGGGTCGTCGAGGACCTGATTCGGCAGCGGGTACCGTGGAAGGGCATCACCCTCTGGGTTCATGTCACCAACGACATAAACCGTAACCGGTTACTCCGTAACATGCTCAACGGCCGCAAGAACGGGTTCAACAACTCCACCAGGATCGCCGAGGCTGTCCGGACGGCCAAGAGGACGAAAGCGGCACCGCGGGCGAACATCCCGGTACCGCGAGTCTACAACGACATGCGGCGAACCGTGGACAAGTGGCAGAGACAGGCCCAGGATGCCCTCAACGCCTTCGACATGCTCCCCGAGACCTTCCGGCGGCAGTTGTACAAGGCTTCCGAGACGAACCTGATCAACAGCAAGAACAAAATCAACCGGCTCTGCGAGACCATGAAAGCCGCCACCGAAGCCATAGAGAAAGCCCACCGGTATCTGGGCCTGATGAGCATAACCCCGCTGGACATGCCCCAGGTTCGACGGCGTCGAACCCTTCCCGCCGGGCGCTACCCCAGCGGCGAGGCCAAATTCGAGGTCCTCGGCAATGGCATCGCTCCCCAGCACCCGGTAATGCTCGGCGGCGTGACCCCCCAGGAACGCGATGACATGCTCGCCGTCTGCCGGATGTGTCGATCGGACTATCTCCGCCGCCTCAAGAAGGACTCCAGGCTCCGCATCAACACCCTCTTCTCCGACGGCAAGGACAAGATCGGGCCGCGGCCCACGACCCAGGTCTGGTCGATCCCCATGGAGACTTCTTGCCTCAGGGAGTATGCGCCCGGCCAAACGATCGCGACTCCGGACTGCGCCCGCTGGTGCTACGGCAACGAGTACGCGAAGAGTCGTAAGAACATCCTGCCCAAGCTGCGCAAGAACGAGACTCTCCGGCGCCGTGAGGACTTCTGGGCGATCATGGTTGGTGCGCTGCATGATTCTCCAACCCAACTCGTCCGCGTTCACGGCATCGGTGACTTCGATGAGGAAGACTACATCTCCGACTGGCGGGAGATCGCGTGCCACTGCCACACAATCGATTTCCTGTGCTACACGCGGGCGTGGAGAAGGGATACGCTCATCCGCCCCCTCACCGAGTTGGCCGCGCTGCCGAATTTCAGCCTGATCCTCAGTTACGACCGGTC
>JAUWNF010000031.1 GCA_030612785.1 Phycisphaerales bacterium | reverse complement strand
TTTGTCTCGGTCACGAGAACCCAGGGCGTTGCCCTGGGCTGATCTATGGCGCCCCGTTGGGGCTGATGCGTTGGCAGCACAGACACGCGGGGGGCTGCATTAGCCCGCCGATTCTGTCATGGACCCGGTCCAGGGGCCCTGTTACCTATTAGTCCAAACCCCGAAGTCAATCGTCAATCCTCAATCGTCAATCGGCAATGCGTAGCAGGATTGGCCACGGCAAATTCCGCCAACTGCCGTTGCGGTTGGCGAAGACGGAAGATCACTGAAGAACGCGCGTCCGCCGAGGTCAACCCTGTGTTCAGGAAGCCCGGTGGGTCGTCGCCTCCAACTGCTCCAGGAGGTCGGCTGCGGAGTCGTGCCGGGCCAGAATGCTCATGAACTGGTCGAGTTGCTCCAGCCTTTGAAGGGCGATCCTCTTGACCACCTCGAAGTGAACCGATTTATTGATGCGGGCCTCCCAGAATCGGAATTCACGTTGGCGTTGCCAAGTCTGAAGAGCGGCCTCGATTCCCTTGCCCTCGAAAGTGTGGCGTCGAACCATGTTCCACAGCGAAAGGCTTCCGATGTCGTCAAGGGCATCCGCGTCGGCCAGAATCCGGGCCTCGACGGCCCGCAGGTGCCGGTCGCCGAGTTGGCGCACCAACATGGCGGCGGTCTCGAGCGTCCGGGGCTTGAGGTGGTCGGAGAGCGATTCGGCGAGGAGCGCCGCGGCGAGATGATGTTGCCGCTCACAAGTGGGCTTGCAGAGTATTTCAAGTCGGTGCACGGCGCCTTCGCGGAGTTGGCAAACCCATCCGGCATCGTGATAGAGGGCGGCGGCTTCGAGGGCGTTGCGGTCGATTCTTCGCGTGGGCACCTCGGGAAGCATGGCGATGTGCCGGGCGTTGCGCGCAACCCGCTGGACGTGTTCCCACAAGAACACGTCCTGGTTTCCGTCCTCGTCCATGAAAACCAGGTCACGCCGGGCGCGTTCCCAAATCGGGCTCTGGTCTGCCATAGGTCTTCAATAATGCTACGAAGACGGGACCCTTTCCCCTGCCTGTAACGAGAGGGTTCCTGGGAAGCCCGAGACCGCTCCTTCGCTACCAGGATTCCGCCTTGTTCCGTCCCTCTGCCCAACGACGGAGCGGATCACCAACTCGTCCGCGGGCACACGAACACCCTTCCCGCTCCGGTGCCGCACTGCCCGGCGGGCTGTTTCCCCCAATCACCAGCGTTTGCCAGAAATGCACCACGCCCCTGCGCGCCGTATGGTTCAGCGGCGACCGGACGCGACCCTACTTCACATCTAACATATGTAACGGATATGGACCTAAATAGCAAGCCGCCGCAAGCCGGTTTCATTCAGTGACAGTTTAGGTCGGCCCCAGGCTGGTGCGGGGCGATTCGGCGGAGGGAGAGTCGAGCAATTCATAGTAGCAGTTGCGTTTTCGCGGCTCCCAGCCGGCGTCGGCGATGAGCCGGCGAATCTCAGCCTCGTCCAGGCGAAAGGTCGTGCCCGCCGCGGAAACCACATTCTCCTCCATCATCACCGACCCCATATCGTTGGCCCCGAAGAAAAGCGCGAGTTGGCCGATCTTCGGCCCCTGGGTCACCCAACTCGCCTGGAGGTTGGCGATGTTGTCTAAATAGACCCGAGATAGTGCCAACATGCGCAGGTATTCGGTGGCGTCAGCCAGCCTCAGATGCTTACCGTCGGGCAGGCCGGCGTAATCCGGGGGGAACGGGCGCACGCCCCCCAGTGGAGTATTCTCCGGCTGAAAGGTCCACAGGATGAAGGCCGTGAAGCCACCGGTTTCATCCTGCAAGTCGCGAATGTGCCGCAGATGCTCGATGCGTTCGGGGATGGTCTCGAGATGCCCGAACATCATGGTAATGCTGGTGCGCATACCGATTTCGTGGGCCACGCGCATCACCGACAGATACTCCTCGGTTCGGGTCTTCCCGATGCTGATTTTATCGCGCACGCGGTCAGCGAGAATCTCGGCGCCACCGCCCGGCATGGTGTCAAGCCCGGCCTCTTGCAGACGCAAGAGCACCTCGCGCACGCTCATGTCGAACATTTGACCAAAGGCGTAGATCTCCGGAGGGCTAAAAGCGTGGATGTGAATGGACGGGTAATTGCGTTTGATGAACCGCATCAAATCCAGGTACCAGTCGAAGCGCAGCATCCGGGCCGGGACCAACCCGCCCTGGAGCAGTACTTGCGTACCGCCGATGGCCACCAACTCGTCGATCTTCCGCCCGATCTCATCCAGGCTGAGCACGTAGCCGCGCGCGTCGCCCGGATCGACTTTGAAATTGCAGAAGATGCACCGCGCGGTGCAGATGTTGGCGTAATTGATGTTCCGATCCACGACGTATGTGCGGTATGGCTCGGGGTGCATGGCGAGCGAAGTCTCGAACGCCTGTTGACCCAATTCGTGGATCGAGCACTCGCGGTAGAGTTGGAACGCTTCGGCCTCGGTAATCCGCGGGCCTCGGGTTGGAGAACCGTCCGTCGCACTCGCCGCCCGAGTCATGCGTACACCAACTCCGGTGCATGGGCCACTAGCCCGTTTTTGTTCGCCAGTTCGAGAAACAGGCTCAGGCCCTCGCGCTGCCGCCGGTCCAGCTTGAACACCAACCGGCGGGTCAAGTAGCGCCTGGCCAACTCTACCGGCCAGCCCATACCCGGGGCCACGTCCTCGGCGATGTGGTCCAGGTTGGCCAAGCCCAAGTCCCGCGCACCCGCGAGCATTTGGGCCAAGTCACCGAGCTCGCGCTCGCGCTTGGCCGCCCAGACGGCGAACACAAATGGTAGCCCGGTGAGTGACTTCCATGCGCCGCCGAGATCAACCTGGATATCCAGGTCGATCGGTCGGTTGTTGATGACTTTGTCGCCGATCAGCAGGACCGCGTCGCATTGTTCCCGGTCAACGCTTGGGTTGTACGGCGTGACGCGCAACTGCCTACCGTACATCTCTCGCCAGATCAGCGAGGCCAACACCACCGAGGTGTGCGAATCCCCGTCCACGTGCAAGGTGTGGATTTCCTCCGGCGGCACGCGTGCGAAGACCCGCACCGTCAACGTCTCCCCGTCACACCCGATGCAGGCGTCGGACAGAATGCTCCACGAACGCCCGGAGTGCACGAAATCAATCACCGGGACCAGGGAGGCGTCCACGGCGTCGCGATCGAGCATCCCGGGCAGGGCCGAGGGCACGTCGAAGACGATCTCAACGCCCGCACTGTCGCGGTCCAAACCCTCGATCAACGGGCGCGAGTTAAGAAAGGAGACAACACCTAGTCGATATACTGAACCCGCCATGACGGTCGATTATACGCGACAACCGCTCCGGCTGAAACCGTGCAAGATGGTGGCGTCGCCGTGAGTAATCCACGCGGGACAACCGGTCTCACCGTCCCGGGACAGACACTTGGTAAGCTACGTCGTTACGCCGGGCGAATTGCAGTTTCAGTCGTTCGAGGATGGCCGAGTGCATCTGTGACACGCGGCTTTCGGAGAGATCCAGTGCCGTCCCGATCTCCTTCATAGTCATCGCTTCGTAGTAGTAGAGGATCAGAACCAGGCGTTCCGCACGGCTCAGGCCTCGGGTAACCAGGTCCTTGAGGTCTTTCTTCTGGGTTTCGACCAGGGGGTCCCTGCCGCGTTTGTCCTCCAGCACGTCGATTTCGCGGACATCCCTACTGGAGTTGGTTTCATAGTGCTTGCGGGAGAGCGAAATGAGGGAGACCGTGGGGGTGTCGCGCAGCAGTTTGTCCAACTCGTTAGAAGATATGTTCAAGCGCCTGGCCAGCTCATCGTCGGAAGGCGAGCGGCCCAGTTCGGTCTCGAGTATGCGGCTAGCCTCTTCGAGCTTGGCGGCGCGGCTGCGTACCAGGCGTGGAACCCAATCCATCATACGGAGTTCATCCAGAATAGCCCCGCGGATGCGGGGGGCGCAGTAGGTCTCAAACTTGACGCCCCGGCAGAGGTCAAAGGAATCAATGGCATCCACCAGGCCGAAGATACCGGCCGAGACGAGATCATCCCTGTCGACCTCCTCGGGCAATTTGGCGCTGATCCGGTCAGCGTTGTACTTGACGATCGGCAGATATGCCTCCATCAGGATGTTGCGCAAGCGGCGGTCGGCGGTAGTTTTGAAGCGTCTCCAGACGTTGCCGATCTCGGGCGTCGTTCGCACGGCAGGCATCGGTACTCCTCCTTGAGAACCCAGCAGCCCGCCCGCGATATCCGCTCACGCGGTTCCTCACGGACGGTGTACCACTTGGTCCGGCTGAGGCGCAGCCACGTCAACCCATCTCTTGTGCCTGTGGTTCACCGGAATCCGGGGCTTTCTCTTCCTCGTCCGGTGCTTGGGCCGCCGCTTGAGCTTCCGCTTCGGCTCGGACCGCGTCGAAACGCCGGCGCGCGTACTCTTCGACGACAGCCTGAGCGGCAGCGCCAAGCGCTAAGCCCAGGGCACAAAAGATCACCAATGACCAAATGGCGCGGGTAAGAATCAGCGTAGGCGAGTTGCCTGCCCACAGGCCGCCCACAACGGCGACGCTGAACGCGAGAAGTCCCAGGGTTGCCCCTGAAAACCGTACGATCATATCCGCAGCATCCCTGCCGCACGCGCCGATGCGCGTCCTCCGACCGCAGAAGGCCGCATCAGACGAATAACCCGACGACACGCTCAAATAGCCCACCCGAGGCGGACTCGCGACCCCGGTTCACGTCGAGCCGGGAAGCAACGGCCATCAGGCAGGAGGAGGCGGCACACTTGGGAAACCGCAACATGAAGGGGCTGCGACCCCTCACCGCCAACTCCACATGGTTATCATGCAACATGTAGCCGCATTCCGCAATGGAGTATTTGAGAAATTTTGCAGAAACCTCCGCGATTCGTTGGTAAATCCTACGAGCCTCGGCACGATCACCCACCATGTTAACCAGCACCTGGATCGAGCCGCCATAGTGCTGACGCACCAAAACCTTGAGCGTAGCATACGTGTCGGTAAGGGCGGTCGGCTCCGGGGTGGTCACCAGGATAACCGTACCGGCCGCCAGGGCAAAGGTCACCACGTTGCGCGAGATGCCCGCCCCACAATCCAGAATCAGAAAATCGTTGATCGCCTCCAACCCCCTCAGTTGCCGCACCAGGCGGCAGCGTTCAAATTCGGACAGGTTCGCCAGGCGTTCGACGCCGGAGGTCCCGGAGACGAAACGCAAATCACCTGGCAGGCGCACGCAGACCTCCTGCAACTCGCGTAGCCCCGAGAGCACGTGGGCCAGATTGTAGGGTGTGTGAACCCCCAGAAGAAGGTCGGCATCGGCCATACCCATGTCGAGGTCCAGCAACGTAACTCGGGCACCTCTGGCCGCCAGACAGAGCGCCAAATTGACCGCCACGTTAGTCTTGCCAACGCCTCCCTTCCCGCCGGCGATGGCGATCGTGGTTGTGGTCGCCTGACGCGCCGCAGGCACACCAAGCGGTCCATCAAGAGAGGAGGAGGATCGGATCAGGTTACGTAAGTGCCTGGCCTGGTCTTTGGCGTGGCGGGCTACTCCGGGCATGACGCGAGCCTCCCCCCGTTCACGATCAGCTCGGCAATTCTCCGGCCGCGACCGACCTCGATATCTTCGGGCACATCCTGACCGACAGTAATGTACGAGAGTCTGGCCTTGACCTTGCTCAAGCAGGAGAGGATCGCCCCAAAGCCGGCGGCCTCGTCGAGCTTGGTGAAGATGACCCGGTCGATGCCCACGGTTCCGAAGCGTTCGATAGCCTCGGACAGAACCCGCACGTTGGCAGCACTCGAGAGCACCAGATGGACCTCGTGGGGCTTGGCCTCGTCCAGGAAACACTTCAGCTCGTTGAGCTTGATTCGGTCGTTCTGACTCCGTCCGGCGGTGTCCAGCAGGACGACGTCGCAATCCCGCATCGCGTCGACGGCGTCGCGCAGTTGCGATGGGGTCGTGACCACCTCGAGTGGTACGTCGATGATCTGGGCGTAGGTCCGCAACTGGTCGACCGCGGCGATGCGATAGGTGTCGATGGTGATCAACCCGACCTTCTTGCGTTCACGCAGGCGGAAGTTGGCGGCGAGTTTGGCGATGGTGGTGGTCTTGCCCACGCCCGTCGGCCCAATGAGGGCGATGATCGTCGGCTCCGCCATTTTGGTGAGGTGGATCGGTCCAGCCACGGGGAGCATGGATTCGACGTAGCGGGCCAGGCGCTCGCGAACCGCCTGCGGATCAGTCAGTTGACCAGGCTCCAGGTCCGCGCGTAGCTGCTCGACCAGTTGAACGGCGATGTCTTCGGCGACGTCGGCCTGGATCAGGCGCGTGTAGGTTTCGAGAAGCTCTTCCGGGAAGGTGGGAAGTTGACGCAGCCGGGAGTCGCGCACCAAATCCGCGATCATCGACCGCAACTCACCGATCTCCACCAGCAAGTCGGGATCGCTGACGGGGGCGCCCCGCGAACTCGCACCGTCGGCAAGCATGGCAACTCCGTCTGCTCCGCCGGTTATCGGGTCCTTCCCCGTCCTCTTCTTCACTATACCTCGCCGCACCGCCGGGGGCAACTGCGAATCCCCGGTTGCGGCGGTCACTTCCACCACCGACTGCCCACCAAAGCCAAACACTCCCCCCTTGCTAAGGGTACGGGTGTGTAGAATGACCGCGTCGCGCCCCAGCCGGCGTTTGACTTGGGCGATGGCATCGGCCATGGTCTTGGCTTCAAACGTCTTCAGATTCTTCATCGAGGACCACCATTCCCTTGGAATCCAACTCGATGCCGCGTACGACCTCGTTGTAGGACATTACCGCGACGTTGGGAAACACCGGTTCAATCATCCGCCGCACCCAAACGCGAATCTGCGGGGGACACAACAGGGCGGGTGTTTGCCCCATGCTCTCGGCGGTGGCCCGCTCCAGCGTCGAGCGAATGGCATCGACGACGCGCTGTTGCAGTCGAGGGGGCATGGCCTGGAACGTCCCCTGCTCGGACCGTTGCAGATTCGCGTTGATCAGCTCCTCCAGTTGCGGATCCAACGTAATGCAGTTGATCTTGCCTTCGGGTGTGCGCCGAAGGTGGCAGATGGTTCGGGCAAGCGCGTTGCGGACGTACTCGGTGAGCACCTCGACGTCCTTAGTGCGCGGTGCCCAGTCGGCGAGAGTTTCGAGGATCGTCTCCAGGTCGCGGACGGGGATGCTTTCGCGCAGCAAGTTCTGCATGACCGCCTGGAGTTCGCCGGGTTTGATGACCTCCGGGATGGTATCCTCGACGAGCTTGGGTGAACGCTCCTTGAGGTTGTCCAGCAAGTGATTGACCTGGTTGCGGGTGAGCAGCTCATCGGCGTGGCGCTTGATTGTTTCGGTCAGATGGGTCGCCAGCACACTGGTGGGCTCGACCACGGTGTAGTTGTTGTGTTCGGCGTCGTGGCGCTGGTCCGGGACGATCCACAGCGCCGGCAAGCCGAAGGCGGGCTCCCTGGTCTCTACCCCGGAGATGCGCGTAGCCACCGCGCCGGAGTCGATGGCCAGCAAATGCCCGGGCATGATTTCACCCCTGGCGATGTCCAGCCCCTTGAGCTTGACGCGGTATTCGTTCGGCTGAAGCTGGATGTTGTCGCGGATGCGGATGGGTGGAACAACGATACCCAAATCCTGGGCGATCTGGCGCCGCATGTTGGTGACCCGGTCCAGCAAGTCGCCGCCCTGCTTGCGATCAACGAGCTTGATCAAACCATACCCGACCTCCAGCTCCATGGGATCGAGTCGCAGAAAGTCCTCGACGCGTTCGGAGGTCTGCGGCTTGGCTCTGGTCTTGGCGACCTCGGCCTGGGCCAGTGCCACGCGGTTACGTTGGATCAAGAAGAACATAAGCCCGCAGGAAGACGCCAGCATGAACAGGGGGATCTTCGGCAGCGGAGTGAAGGCGAGCAGTATCAGGAATCCGGCGACCGTCACCATCGCCAAAGGCTGCGAGGTCACCTGCCGCAGGATCTCCTCGCCCAGGTTGTCCTTCGACGAGGAGGTGGTGACGATCATGGCCGCCCCGATCGAGATGATGAACGCGGGGATTTGCGAGATCAGCCCGTCGCCGATGGTCAGCTTGGTGAAGGTCGCCATGGTTTGGGCGAGGGACATCGGCGGTTCCAATTCCACCATGCCCACGTACATGCCCCCGAGAATGTTGACCACGGTGATGATGATGCCGGCGACTGCGTCGCCGCGGACGAACTTGCTGGCCCCGTCCATCGCCCCATAGAAGTCGGATTCCCGGGTGATCTCCGCCCGGCGACGCTTGGCTTCCTCCTCGCTGATGGTTCCGGCGTTGAGGTCGGCATCGACGGCCATCTGCTTGCCGGGCATGCCGTCCAGGGTGAAGCGGGCGGCGACCTCAGCGATTCGCGTGGCGCCCTTGGTAATCACGACAAACTGAATTACCACGATGATCGCGAAGATGATCACCCCGACCATGAGCGATCCGCTGGCGACGAACTCGCCGAAGGTCTGAATCACTCGCCCGGCGGCGGCGGTGCCTTGCTCGGCGTTGGTGAGGATCAACCGCGTGGTCGCGATGTTGAGCACCAGGCGCAGCAGGGTCGCCGCCAGCAGGACGGAAGGGAACGAGGAAAACTCCAGGGGGCCCCGCATGAACATCACGGTGAGAAGAATGACCGCCGAGAAGGCCAGGTTGGACATCAGCATGAAGTCGAGGAACCAGGTGGGCAGCGGGATCAGGATGACCAGGATCAAACACAAGGCGAGGGCGGGCAGCAATACCCCCCGCTGACGGGCGATGGCATTACCGACTCGCAGCAGGCCGGATTTGTTAAGCGCCTTGGCGTTCATACCGTCTCGGTCTGTAGCGCCGCCCCTTGTGGGCGGCGTGCCCTCGCTTTTCGTCACCCACCAGGGGTGACGCTACGTTCATCCCACCGGCACCGGTTGCGGTCTCATGCCTCTGCCGCTCAACTCGTAGATGTATGCCAGGATCTCCGCGACGGCTTCGAAGAACTTGCCGGGAACTTCATGACCGACCGGCACCTCGGCGTAGAGCATCCGCGCCAGGGCCGGTCGCTCCACGATAGGTACGCCGGCGGCGGCGGCGATCTCGCGAATGCGCCTGGCCAGGAAGTCGGCACCCTTGGCCACCACCTTCGGTGCCGCCATGGATTCGGGAACGTACTTCAAGGCCACGGCATAGTGCGTCGGGTTGGTGACCACCACATCGGCCTGAGGCACGTCCCGCCCGATGCGCTGCATCGCAAGCTGCATCTGAACCTGGCGGCGGCGGCGTTTCAGCACCGGGTCGCCCTCCATGCTCTTGAGTTCCTCCTTAACCTCCTGCTTGGTCATCTTCAGGTCTTTGGTGTGGCGGTAACGCTGGTAAGCGTAGTCGAACAGCGCCAGGACCAACATGACCACGGCCAGGCGAATCCCCAACGTGAACACCAGATCCCACGCCATGGGGTACATCACCGGGAAGGTCGCAGTCGCCGCGAAGAGCACGCGGTCCGCAAAGCCCATGATGGTCACGTACGCGACCCCGCAGACCAGGATCATCTTGCCCACATTCATCAGCAGTTCCACGGCCTTCTTCGCCGAGAACAGGCGTTTGACACCGGAGAGGGGGTTCAGCTTCCCCAGATTGGGCGTGAGCGGAGTCAAGGTGAACAGGAAGCCGACTTGAGCGTACATGATGGCCAGCGCCACGATGAACAGAATGAGCATGAGCAAAGCGACGTCCTGAAACGCGCCGATTCCCATGGCGATGGCCAGAGCGGGCAGGTCGCCGGCGCGGGTCAGCCCATTCGCACCGAGCCCGAGTTGCATGACCTGCGTTAACGCCCGCCAGATTCCCGGGCCGACGACCAGCAACGCGATTAGCCCGCCGAACAGGAGGGCGGCCGCGGACAGGTCCTGACTGCGGGCCACCTGTCCTTTCTTGCGGGCGTCCGAGAGTCGTCGTGGCGTTGGAGCTTCGGTTTTTTCGCCGGCATCATCCGCCATGAATCTTTAAGCTCTCGACTAGTCGGTCCTCAATACGTCCCCGGCCCGAGCCCGAACGCGTCGCGGAGCGTGACGATCGAGTCGGCCAAGGCCTCCAGAAATACCTCTCCCGACGCGGGAAGTGCCAATGAGGCGACACCAAGGGCCAGCATGACCCGTACCACGAACCCGACGGACAGGATGTTCAGTTGCGGCATGGTCTTGCCTAAAAAGCCCAGCGTCACGGTGGTCAGAAACAGCGCAATCAAGACCGGAGCGGCCAACTTCAGGCCCAGCACGAAAGCACTGGTCAACAACGCGACCAGCAACTCGATCATCGCCGGCCCGGCGCGGAAGGAAATCAGGGGAATGACCTCGAACGTGTCCAGCAGGGCGCTCATCAGTGCCCGGTGACCGCCGACCACAATGAACACCGTCTGGAACACCAGGGTGAAGGCCGTCCCGAACACGGTGGAGTCGGCGTTGGTCATCGGATTGTAGACCCGCCCCATGGCGAGCCCGGCCTGTTGCCCCGCAACCATGCCTCCCAGGCCGGTTCCGACCAACAGCAGACTCAACGCCAGTCCCATCACCAAACCGATCATGGTTTCGCCGGCCACGCCGAGCAACGCATCTTTCAGGCTCAGGTGAAGCGGCGCGCCCGGCACCACGAGGGGGAACAGAACCAGGGAGATTACCGCGGCCATACCCACCCGGATGCGCACCGGAATGGCCGAACTGCCGAACAGCGGCGCGGTTATCATCAACCCCCCCACGCGAAACAGCACCAGAACGTAGACCGGGAGAAAAAGAGGCAATTGGGTGACCAATTGAATGATTTCATCGTCGCGGGCCATGAAAACGCTATCAGCTATTAGGACTCAGCACTCAGGACTTCTAGGGCACGGTGCCGAACATCTCCTGGCAATAGTTGAGCATCCGCATGCCGATCCAGGGAAAGAACAAGGATGCGGCGATCACCATCGCGGCGATCTTAGGGACGAAGCTCAGCGTCTGCTCCTGCAACTGAGTGACCGCCTGAAAGAGCGAGATTGACAGACCGACCGCCAGACCCATCAGCAGGATCGGCGCCGCGGTCAACAGCGCCAGGTGAAACGCGCCCCGCCCGATGTCGAGAGCCGTGTCAAAGTCCATGCGCTACTCCTCCGAGTCCGCCGCCGGCGGATCAAACGAAACTGTACAGCAAGGTCTGTACGATCAAGTGCCACCCGTCAGCCAGCACGAACAACAGCAACTTGAAGGGCAACGATATCAGTACCGGGGGCAGCATCATCATGCCCATGGAGATCAGAATGGACGCAATGACCATGTCGATCACCAAGAACGGCAGGTAGATGCGAAACCCCATGACAAAGGCCGTTTTCAATTCACTGATTATGAAAGCGGGGATCAGCACGGTCGTGGGGACCTGCGCCAGCGTGATGGTCTCGTCCGGGCCCACAGGACGCCGCAGACGGTATTCGAGGAACAGGTACACGTCTTCGGAGTTGTCGCTCGCCTCGATCTGGCGGTACATGAAATCGCGGAGGTGGTCGGAGGCGATCTCCAGGGCGGCGCGCTGACCCATGGTGCCATCCAGGTAGGGGGTCAGGGCCTGCTCGTTGATCTTGGACCATGTCGGGGCCATCACCAGCAGAGTCATGAACAGAGACAGCCCGATGATGATCTGCCCGGGCGGCAGTTGCTGGGTGGCCAGCGCCTGGCGCAGCAGCGTCAGCACGATCATGATGCGCGCAAAGCTGGTCATCATGATCAGAACGGACGGCACCAGCGTCAGGATCGTTAGCAGGACAACGATCTGTAGAGTGCTGCTCACCCCCTTGGCGTCGGTCGCTGTCGGCAGGATGGCGCGCGTGTCCGGGATACCCAGCGCATTGTCGAAAACGCTGGTGGAGGAAGTTTGCGTGTGGGACCGGTTTTCGTCGACAGGCTGGAAAGCCTGTCCCACAGGCGCGCCAAACAACAGCGTTGCCAGTACGGTCGCCGTGCAGAGACGGCCGCCACTCGAGCTTCCATGCTCTCGGGTCATGCGCTACTCCCTAGCGCAACACGGGTGTCCGCGGACCACGATCGGGGCCCCGGCAATCCTATTCCACCCGCATTTCCTCCAGTTTCTTGAGCATCCCCTCCAGATGCCCCCTGGTTTCCCGCAAACGGGTTGAGCTCTCGGACTGGTTGAGCGCGGCTTCGAGCGGTTGGCGCTCGAACTTACCGGCCTCGGCGGACAGAAGCACATCGAAATCCGCGCCCGGCTTTTTCGCATCCTTGCACACGCGGGCGCGCAGGTGGGCGCATTCTTCAGGATCATCGATCACCGAAAGGGAACTGACCCGATCGGGCGTGATACCAATCAAGACCATGCGCCGTCCGACCTGCACCAGCGCGATACTCTGCTTGGACGAAAGTGGCATGCGTTGGACGACTTTCAATGCTCCGTCGCCCAAAGTCCGCACCGCGGGCACGTAGCGACGCACGACGTAGCTCACCGCAAGGATGATTCCCAGGACCACTGCCAGGACCACCAGGCTGCTGCGGTACCACGGGGGCCCGCGCAACGCCCCCGCGCCTGGCGGGGCACTCGAGCGCTTCAGCAGCGCCGCGGGCACTCGTTCGGGTGGGGAACCGGCGGTCGATTGCGCACGCTGCTCCTCCGCCGCCGGAAGCGCGGTGCCTTCCGCCGACGAGGGAGAAGGCACCGGCGGGGAATCGGTGTCAATAGTCACGCCCGACGAGGGTGTGGCGACGCCGGGCGGCAGAGGCGAGTCTGCCGTGCCGTTGCTTGTCACCTGGATTTGTGCCAGGACGTTCGTGAAAAGGAATGCGTAGACTCCACATGTGTAGAGCATGTTCAGGCCTCCATGCCTCAGGTCCCGCCTACGGCGCCCCCCGGCGCCCGGGTACGGGCGGCAGCTATCCTACCTGCCGGGCCTCAGCGTTCGAAACGATCTCGCTGATTCTCACACAGAAGTTGTCGTTCAGGATCAGCACTTCGCCGCGGGCGATCAGCCGATCGTTCACGAACACATCCACGGGGTCACCGGCGAGCTTGTCCAACTCGACGACACTTCCGCTCCCCAGCGCCAAAACGTCCTCGACCAACATGCGGGTTCGCCCAAGTTCGATCTTGACGCGCAGGTCAACGTCCTGGATCAGGGCGATTCCATGGGCTCGGTCGCCTTCGGCGCCCGCTTCGCCGGTGAAGTCCCGCAACTCGACAGAGCTGGTCTCGGGGGGTGGAGCAACTGGTGGTGGTGGTGCTGCCGCCTTCTCCTCCTCGATGGCGGCGGCCATCGCGGCGGCGGCGGCATCGAATGGGCGCCCCGTGGCATCCACTCGGTCATCCACCGGAGCATCGGCTTGGTCATCTTCACCGCCGGCGGCAGTCGCTGCCTCCAAGGCGGCGTCGATATCGGCTTGGGACAACACCCCTTGGTCAGCAGAGGCCGGTTCGGGGGTAGCGGATGCA
>JAUWNF010000309.1 GCA_030612785.1 Phycisphaerales bacterium | reverse complement strand
ATTGACCAGGCAATCTCCTGGCTCCCCACCTCGCCTTCGGTCTCTGAGAGCACAACCCTCGCGAGGGTCACCGTATTGACTTCTTTTGCTATTGCTTCAAGAAGGTTGCCTCTCGCCAGTCCCTTAAGGCGCCGCTCCAGCAGCAGTCTCAATCCGACCTTTGCCTGCGACTCAAGGCCGATGCACACATGTAGGACCGCGGATCGAACGCGATTCTCCCTTAGCTCGATCAATGCCGTTGCAACCATCTCGTCAGCAAATGAAGGGTCCGGTTCTGGCTGTGCTATCGCCATCTCAGCGACGTCATTCTGCCCGAGAATCCTGTCGAGAGCGAATGGTCGGTGTGTTCTGTCGGTTCCAGCGTTCCATTCGGCCCCCACCAGCTTCGGTGCGAAATCCTTACCAGCCAGGATGGAGAACCATTTCTGTCGGGGGCGCGAGAAATATAACACGTTTGACCATATGAACAGGTCGGTTGGGGAGCGAAGCCAGTACTGGTCGAATCGCCGCCGCAAGATGTTGATGAAGGCGCAGGACAGCTCATAGCCGCCCCGCAACAGTTCGTGGGCAATCTCCGTGACTTCACTAGAATCTTCCCTAGTGTCGATAGCACTCTCAAGAACGTCGGAAACACGCTCGGGCTCCTGGCTCCAGTCGGCGTACAGTTGGATGGGACATGCATTGCCGCTTTCCTTATCCCCAGGCAGTGATTGCGAGGTGACTTTGCACAGCAGACAAATCGGTGCTCTTGAGGAGACGCCCAGCAGTGGATCAATAGCCATGAATCGGAACGTCACACCGTTTCGCTCCTCCCTGCGCAATTCGGGATTCTGCTTGACGAACGCGTTGCTGATCCAGATTCCTGGTGGTCCTCCCGGGATGCTATCCCCAAGGGTCGCAACGTGAAACAGCACGCCATGAGTATCGAGTTTCGGCAGTGTCATAGGAACTTCGTGCATCTTGGATCCCGCATGCGAAAGCGTCCCCAAACGGAAGTCGTTCGGTGTTCTAGGGTGTACCGCTCCTTGCGTGAAGACAAACTATCGTGCCCCTGCTCGCCGTGAGGCGATTTGACGCAACACCTATCCGTCGTGTCCCGTCCAATGCTGTCTGAGGGTGTGTTGGACGAGGTACATCGCTCCTCCTCTTCAGCCCCTCTGTCGCTCTGTCTCCGCGTCCTTTCTTAACTTCATCGCCAGCAACAGTGGCCAGCCGAGGTATTTTTCGGCGCGGGGGGCCTTGGCGACCAGGGCTTCGTCGGCCTTACGCTCCACGATCTCCTCGATGAGCAGGCCCGACCGCAACACGGCCGTCACGTAATCGGCGTAAGTATGTTCGTAGGCTTCCACCCGCACCTCCTGTCCAGTTTCGGGATCGGCGAAGCGGGCGGTCAGGCCCAGCAGGTTCATTGCCGGGTGAAGCACGGTAAAGACTACCTGCCCCTCAGAACGGGTGACCCGCGACAGCTCGCGAAACGCGCTGTTCAGGTCGGCCAAGTGATCGGCCACCAGTGCTAGCAGGGTGACGTCGTACGTGCCATCAGCCGCGGGGATCGGCTCCGGTAGGGCATGTTCGTGCAGCCGCACGCCGCGAGAGCTGAGCTTCGCCCGAGCCCGAGCCATCATACCGGGTGACGGGTCATAGGCGTCCACCTGGGCTCCCGCGTCGGCCAGCCACAGGCTATGCCGCCCGGTCCCGCAGCCCACGTCGGACACGCGCAGCCCCACCGGCTCCGCGAGCCAAGCTCGCACCACCGGTTCCTCCAGCGCAACCAGCGGGTTGAGTTCGTCGTCGTAAACCTCCGACCAGCGGTCGTAACCGGCGCGGGTATCGAGGTCGATGCGATTAGCCATAGGTCACCGGTCACGGAGGGAAATGGAAAATGGAAAAGTGGGCGGAGCGAATGGTTCTTGGTTATCCATTGTCGGCTTGTTCCTTTCTGCCGTTGTTCTGGCCCACTCGCTTGCGCTCGGGGCTCGGATTCCCTTTCCCCTGTATCCGTTCTTCCTACGCTCCCTTACCAGGCTGTCGGAATAACCCGGGAGGCCGGCGAGAAAGAAAAGGAGAAAGAAAAGGGACATCACTGATTCTTGGCGATCGATGGTCCCGCGCAGGGAGTAGACTGTTGGCAGGGAAGGCGACAAAAATCAGTGATGTCCCCTTTCTTTCCCCCTCTTGTAGATTCCACGACCCGCCTCCGTGACCATACGCCGGCGGAGACGCTCGCGTCTCGGTTCACCCGGTAGCGATCACTGTCACGTCGAGGCGGTTCCCGGTCTGTTCGACGATCTCGAAGCTCATGCCCTCGACCTCGAGGTCCTCGATGGTGTCCGCCAGGAGGTCAAGATTGAACTTCCAGTCGATTTCCAGATTGGCGACGCCCTGAGTCAAGTTGCGCAGCTTCACGCCTTCCTGGCCTCGAACGACACCGCGATGATCGGCCAAGGCGGCCATGATCGCTTTGGCCTGCTTGCGCGTGACCGGGCTGAAGCTCGTTTGCAGGATGCGGCGATGCCCGGAGCGCGATTTCCACGCTTTGAGAATGTCCATCAAAACCTGGGCGCCGACATCATCCGCCAACGTAGCAAAAGCCGCGTCTCCGGCGGCGGCCGAGGTGGTCATGTAGGGCTTTTGGGGGCGGTAGGTGTTGGAGCTGAGCATGGCGGCGGAATCGGCCTGCACCGCCCGCACGTTCAAGGTGATGTCCCAACGATACGTGTTCCGCCCGCCGATGTTGACCGCGCCGCCACGTTTGGCCTCGGCCCGGCCGTAAACCAAAATGTCGGCTTTGAATTCCGCGGCGATGGCGGCCAGCTTGGTGACGTCGTTGTTCAATGCCGCCTGGGTCAGATCGCGCTCGCGAACCCTTTCCGAGACACCCTTATCCATTAGCTGGATGTCTTTGGATAGGAAGAAATTCTCGAGCTTGGACTGGCAAATGCCGTTGAGCACCGGATCCTTGAGGTCGTCCACGTCGTTGTCCTCGATGATGACCACGACCATGCGCGGGTTGCCTTCGTCCTCTTTGGCGTGGGCGAACTCGGCCCAATCGCGCTCGAACTTGGCCACGGACACGACCGCGGTGATCTCGCAGTAGCTGATCCCGTCCGCGGTCCACTCCTTGTCAACCGTGTACTCTTTGAGGTACCCACCGGCCTGGCCCAGTATCCGGTCTTTGACCAACTGGAAGTTTTCCGTCTCGCTCATAGCGTTGATGAACACGCCGGCCGCCTGCTCGACGGCGTTGCGTTTGGCGTCCATCTTGGCTTCGTCGGAGGCTTTGACGTCGGTGCCGGCGGCCTTGCCGGTGACGGTGACTCGGCGGTGCATCTGCGCCGCCACCGGCGTAACGATCGACAGGCAAAATACACAGACCAACAGCTTCGACCAAATTCTCATGGTTTCAGTCTCCTGTATTCGCGGGAGTGAGCCTCAAAACTCAATCGGTCCGTAGGACGCAAGCTAAGGTACCCGCAGCCTCGGGTTCACGCAAACCAGCGCGGGATATTCGCCGCCCCCGCAGACCTCGGCGGCCGCCGCGCCCTTCGGGCAGCGCCATCGCGTAAACAGACCGCGTCTCCGCCTCCCGGGTTAGGCGGAACTCCAAGTCCGCCGTAGGTCCGCCGCTCGCAAGGGGGGTAGACTTGTGGCTTCGATCTGCTATCATCCCCGCCGCTTCGGCACCAGGCGCGTAGGGTGCCATCGGCTCTTAACCTCTTTAATGCACGGTGGTTACAGCCTTGCAAATCATGCCTCCCGCTCGGGGTGATCGGTCGGCATTCTCATTTACTAAGCAAGGAGATTGCGCATTGTCAGGTTCATTCGTCCAGAAACTCGGTTTGTTGTTGTTGGCCGTCGTGATCCTCGGCGCGGTGGGGGTTGGCGAGGCGTGGGCCCAGGAAGCTGCCGGTGTGGTCACCGCGACCGACGCAGAGATTACCAGACCGAACATCCCCGGCATCTGGTGGATTGCGCCGATCGGGGCAATCATCGCCCTGGTCTTCGCGTCCAAGTTCTACGGTGAGGTGAAGCGCGCCGATGAGGGCGACCCCGAGATGATCGAGATCGCCGGGCACGTGCGCGACGGGGCGATGGCCTACCTCAGGCGCCAGTACAGCGTCGTGGCCGTCGTGTTCATCGTGCTGGCGTGCATCCTGGCCTTTATGGCGTTTAAGCTGAAGGTGCAGAATGGGATCGTGCCGTTCGCGTTCTTGACCGGCGGGTTCTTCAGCGGCCTATGCGGATACTTGGGCATGCGGACCGCCACCCTGGCCAGCAATCGAACCGCCGCCGGCGCCCGCGAGAGTCTGAACCGGGGCTTGGTGGTAGCGTTTCGCGCCGGTGCGGTGATGGGCTTGGTGGTCACCGGCTTTGCCCTTATCGACATTACCGGCTGGTTCCTGATCCTGTACCACGCCACCGAACTGCACCTCTCCACCATCACGGTCATCATGCTGACCTTCGGCATGGGCGCCTCCACGCAAGCGCTGTTCGCCCGCGTGGGCGGCGGAAGCTTCACCAAAGCCGCTGACGGCGGGGCCGACCTGGTAGGCAAGGTCGAGGCGGGGATTCCCGAGGACGACCCGCGGCACCCGGCCACCCTCGCGGACAACGTGGGCGACAACGTGGGCGACGTCGCGGGGATGGGGGCCGACCTGTACGAATCATATTGCGGGTCCATTTTGGCGACGGGAGCGTTGGGCGTAGCCGCGGCGGCGGCCCTGTTCGGGTCGGAAATCACCCCCGACGGCGCCAATGCCGCGATCCGCTTCCTGGCAGCTCCGATGGTTTTGGCTGGAGTAGGCATTATTCTCTCGATCGTGGGCATCTACATGGTCAAGAGCGAAGAGAAGGCCACCATGACCGTGTTGATGAAGGCCCTCAATAGAGGCATTTGGGGCAGTAGCGCCTTGATCGCCATCTTCGCCGGGGTGGTTTGTTGGGGGTTACTGGGCACCGACACCCTCGCCGAAGCGGGCGTTAGGTGGTACGGCATCTGGTGCAGAATGCTCGCCGGGCTCGTCGGCGGGTTGG
>JAUWNF010000518.1 GCA_030612785.1 Phycisphaerales bacterium | reverse complement strand
CGAGCACCGTCAGGTGATGCACAAGTCCGACGGGACGGCGATCTGGTTCGAGGAGGCGGCGGAACAGCTTGGGGTGGACACGATGCGTTGGATGTACTGCGCCCAGCCGCCGACGGTGGACCTGCCGTTCGGGCTGCGGCACACCGGTGAGGAGGTAACGGTGGAGGGCGCGGACGGGGTGAAGATCACGCACACGGTGGACGGCGAGCGTCTGTGCCGGGTCACCTCCACCCCCGCGGACGAGACCCGGCGCAGGGTGCTGCTCCCGCTGTGGAATTCGTATGCGTTCTTCTGCAACTACGCCCGGCTGGACGGTTTCGACCCTACCGCGCCGCAGGTTCCGCTGGAGCGGCGGCAGGACATCGACCGCTGGATCCTGTCGGACCTGCAACTGCTGATCCGCACCGCGCACGAGCGCTTTGGGAAATACGAAGTCGCCCCGGTGTGTCAGGCGCTCGAGAAGTTTCTCGAGAACTTGAGCACCTGGTACATCCGCCGCAACCGCCGCCGTTTCTGGCGCGGGGCCTGTGAGGGGGACACTGACAAGCTCGCCGCCTATCAGACGCTCTACGAAGTGCTGGTGACGGTAGCCAAGGTGACGGCCCCCATCATGCCCTTCATCACCGAGCGCATCTACCGGAACCTGGTGGCCGAGCAGATCGAAGGCACGCCCGAAAGCATCCATCTGTGTAACTATCCCCAAGCCGACGAGAGCCGCATCGATCTGGCCCTCTCGGACAAGATGGCGGCGGTCTTGAAGATCGTCTCCCTGGGACGATCGGCGCGCACCGCCTCGAAGCTGAAGGTCCGCCAGCCGCTGGCGGAGCTGCTCGTGGTGTCAAGTGGTGACACCGAACAGGCCGCCGTGCGGCAATTCGAAACCCACTTTCTTGAGGAACTCAACGTCAAGAAGGTCACCCTCAAGGACAGCGTCGCCGACCTGCGCTCGGTGCGGATCAACCTCAACAAGAAGCTCACCGGGCCCAAGTACGGCCGGCAACTCGGCGGTATCGCCTCGGCCCTGGCGGCCCTCGACCCGCAGACCGTGCTGGACACCGTGGAGCAGGGGTTGTGGGTCGCGGTTATAGTGGATGGCGAGACGATCAACCTCGAACCGATCGAAATCACCGTGGACAAGTCCTACGGCGACGACTGGGCCGCCGCCGAGGATCGCGGCACCGTGGTGCTGCTCGACAAGCGCATCACACCCGAGTTGCGCGACGAAGGCCTGGCCCGGGACATTGTCCGTAACGTCCAGAACCTCCGCAAAGACGCTAACCTGAACATGGAAGACCGTATCGTGCTGTCCTTGCGAACCGACTCGGACCTGCTTAAGGGCGCCATCGCCGCTTGCGGCGATTACATCGCCGCCGAAACCCTGGCCACCGAACTCACCCAGCGCGCGCTTGACGACGCCAGCGGCACCACCAGCGTTAAGATCACCGGCGCGCAGTTGCACGTCGAACTACGCAAGGCGTGAACCGACGGATCAAATGCTGGCGTGCCCTCAGCAGCTTTCGTACGCGTTTAACCTTCATTTCTCACTACGGAGAGCACAGCGCGGCCTCGGGCCGCAACCAAAGGCAATAGGTGGGTGCCCCATCCCGTTTCGCCGGCCACTGGGGCCGGCGATCGGGGTGGGGGACGAAGCGGATACCGCGATTGCCGCTTGGATCGAGAGGCCTCATGCTATAGAATGATGATCAGAAGTCCGGCAAATGAAGAATCCCGGTGAACATGTTACGCAATCAGCCAGACCGTTGTGCCCGCGAAATGCCCCCGTGGCGCGGGAACGCGGTTAAGCATCCCCGCATACTGCTCGCGATGTACGCTGTCCTGCCTGTTGTTTGCTCTGTCCTACCGGCACGGGCGGACACGAGCTTCCTGGACAACGGGGTCATTCGAATCGGCGTGGACCTCGCCCGAGGAGGGGCCATCAACTACCTGAGCGAGTCCGGCTCATCCAGCAGCGTGGTCAACATCTACGACCTCGGACGCTACGTTCAGCAGTCGTATTACTCCGGCCCCTGGCCGTTCATCCCGGACGGAGCCGTTGTGAATCCGACATGGATAGACATCGGCTGGAATGCGATCCAGGCCGGGGACTCGTTCGGTTATCCATCACAGGTGCTGGACTCCAGCAATGATGGAACGACGCTCTATGTGAAATGTATACCGAAGCAGTGGGCGCTAATGGACTGGGATAGCGAAGCCATCGTGGAGATGTGGGTCACATTGGATGAGAATCGCGTCCATGTTCGATGCTGCTTGGTCAACAACCGGTCAGACACGACCCAGTATCCCGCGCACGGCCAGGAATTGCCGGCTATCTACACGGTCGGAACACTGTATAGACTGTTCACTTACGCCGGGGCGGCTCCGTTTACGGGTGCGAACCTAACCGAGATCATCAACAATGGACCGCCGTGGGATGCTTGGCTCGGCACCGAGCATTGGTCCGCACTGGTGAACGACCAGGATTGGGGGTTGGGCGTGTTTCATCCGGGCGCCGTCGTCTACAACGGCGGTTTCCACGGCACGCCGGGCGTCGGCGGCCCACTGGATGACAACACGGGCTACATCACACCGGCGCACTGGGAGATCCTCGATCACGACATCACCTACGAGTATGAATACACGCTCATCCTTGGGGATTTGTACGACGACATCCGCGCCTATGCCTATGCCAACGAGCCGGACCCGCGTCCCCATTACGTCTTCCATAAGAACCGTCAGCATTGTTATCACGCAAATCTGACGGATCAGCGTCCACCCTACGCCGGATTCTGGCCTCTGACGCTGGATCAAAACGAACCGCAGGTCTTCGGTCCCTGGAGCTTGTGGGATAGTGCCGATGTGCCGCGGGTTTACATTCGTGCCGCACACTGCACGCAACATGACCAGGCAGAGGTCTTTTTCGCCGGAGGGGATGGCGTCTTTTCGGATAGCAAGCGCCTGCCTCTCACGGTCATTCCGGACGGCGAGATTCACACCTATGAGGTCGATCTTGCGTCCCATTCGTTGTACACCGGCATCATAACTCGCCTACGTTTCGACCCGGTCGTGACTCGCGCCCCCGGGGACAGGGTGGATCTGTATTCCATCACAAGCCAAGTGCTCGGCGATTGGGACAACGACGGTGATGTGGATTGTCAGGACTTCACACAGTTTCACGACTGCATGAACGGCGTGGGCACTCCGACACAAGCCGGGTGCCAGGTGTTCGACTTCGACGTTGACGGTGACGTGGATCTGC
>JAUWNF010000378.1 GCA_030612785.1 Phycisphaerales bacterium | reverse complement strand
CAGGGCGTATCCTTATGTCCCGTCTGGCTTGCCGCGGAAGAGTGGTTCCTGCGGCGAGCACAAAAGCCCGCGATTTTGCGCTACAGGGGCTATCGATTTAATCTGTAGCGTCGCCCCTTTTGGGCGGCGCCCCTGCGTTTTTCGCCACCCACAAGGGGTGACGCTACATCTGAGACCGTCACGAATGACTAAATCGACAACCCCTGTACTGCTAATCCAAACGGTGTTTACAGGTATTCACGGCGAGTGCAGGAGCAAACCGATGGCTTACAAGTCCAGTGCGCAAGTGCAGTCGTGCAGATTCTCAGCCTTGTTGAGAGTTACCGGGTGGTTTTTGCCGGCCGGTTGCTTCGGCCTGGCATTGGCAGGGTGCGGGGGGGTGTATCACAGTCACCCGTTTCAACGTGAGGAGCGTGTAACGCTGAGCGCACCGTTGCCTGCAGAAAAGCTACTGGTCCGCAATTGTTTCGGTGATGTCATCGTGCACGCGGACGATGTCGTCGGCAAGATTCAAGCAGAGATCGTCAAGACCGGCAAAGGTGTGACGATGAGCGAAGCCGAAGCGGCTCTAGCGGAAATCGAGGTCAGTCTGGCTCCCAAGGACGGTGCCCCGGGGACGGTGGTCGCCTCGGCGCGGCATCCGAAGGGCAGCTACCGACGGCACTACGAGGTCCAGTGGCGCATCATCGCTCCGCCCGACGTGTCCATCGACGTTCTCAGTAACTTCGGAGATGTGAAGGCCTGCGGATTCCATCGCGGCGCCGTGCTCAAGAGCGATTTTGGCGACCTTCAGGCGGAGGCGGCTGGAAGAATCGAACTGGAGACGGACTTCGGGGACATCGAAGTCCACCTTCTGCCTGAGAACCCCGACGACGTGACCGCCTACACGGATTTCGGTGACGTGGTGGTGCGCTGGCCCTCGAACCGCAAAGGACGCTTAGTCACCGGGACGGACTTCGGCTCATTGGATCTCGGCCTGGAAGGTATGACCATGCGGCGTGTTCGCCACCGCGGCCGGTATTTCGATGCGGAACTCGGCGGCTCGTCCGAGCCGAGGACCGAGTTGACCACCGACTTCGGCGATGTGAGTATCCGACGCTATGACGTGATCTCGCCCGCCACGACCGGCCCGTGAACCCTCTGACGCCACCGACGTTGGCCCCAGGCGGGATGATTTCTCCTCGCGACCGTCGATCTCTGGAGTTGGAACATGAGTGCCAGGCTGCTTCATCCTCGTGTCGCCTTGTCGATTGCCCTCGGTCTTTTGGTGCTCGCCGGTTGTTCCAAGCGGGTTTCGGTGTGGGTCTCTCGGAAGGACCACTTTGACATCCCGGTCGAAACCGCCACCCGGCTGATCGCAAATACGAGCAACGGTGAGCAGGTCGTGGTGGGGGTCGAGGACCACGGCGGCAAGGTGGTCATCGACATGGACGTGCGTGGTGGCGGTTCGAACCGGACCGAGGCTCAGGCCGCGTTGGATGCGATCGCGGTGTCGGCCAAGCGCGACGGCGACACGATCCGGGTATCCTGGGATTGGAAGTCCACCAAAAAACCCGACTGGAGTGCCGAGGTCGCGTACCGGATCAAGCTCCCGCCCAACTTGGACTTGAATCTGGTGACCCACAACGGCCGGATTGTGGCCCAAGGGATCTCCGGCAATTGTGTGCTCGAAGCCCACAATGGCGAGATCATCGCCGATACCACCGGGGCGCGCGTCAGTGCGAGCACGCTCAATGGCGACCTGAACATCACCACCATTGCTACGGACATCTCGCTGGAAACGTCCAACGGGAACATCGGCGCGGCGCTCAAGACCGATGGCGACGTCGGCGGAAGCATCGTCGCCGTCAACGGCTGGATCGTCGTTACGTTGGGAGACTCCGCCGCCGCCATGCTGGACTGCTCGACGACCAACGGACAGGTCTACTGCAATCACACCCTCAGTCGCCCCCTCGCTAAGAAGACCAGTCTTAAGGGCTCTCTTCGTGGGGGAGAGAAGGTTCTGCGCGTCGAGACCCAGAACGGCACAATCAAGATTCAATAGCTCCGGGCGGAGCGCCGGTCGCGCCCTTGCCCGAGTCAGGTAGAACGTGGCACGAGAACACCACAAGAGCAAACCGCACACCGCCAAGCCTGCTGTCTGCACGTCTTCGCCGACTTTGGTAACCGATACGTCCACGCTCGGGGAAGTGCTGGGCGAGCTGCGCCGGGCTGAACGCTTCGCCTTCGACACCGAGTTTGTGATGGAGGACAGCTACGAAGCGGACGTATGCCTGATCCAGGCGGCGACGGAGTCGATGGTGGTGCTGATCGATCCGCTGGCGGGCGTGGACGATACCGCCTTCTGGCAGTTGGTCGCCGACCGGCGCATCCAGAAGGTCGTTCACGCGGGAGCGGAGGACCTGGGATTGTGCGTCCAGCGGACCGGGCAAATCCCATGCAACGTCTTTGACCTGCAAATCGCCGCCGGGCTATCGGGTTTGGACTACCCGATGAGCTTGATGAAGCTCGTACGGGCGACGTGCGGGGCACGCTTGCACAAATCGCAGACCCTGACCGACTGGCGCCGCCGTCCCTTGAGCGAAGCCCAGATTCAATACGCCGTCGATGACGTCGCGTATCTTCCGGCGGCCTACCAGATCATCAGTCGAAAGTTGAAGAAGATGGGGCGCTCGACCTGGGCCCGAGAAGAATTCGAGCGCCTGGAGCAGCCCGAGATCTATCAACGGTCCGAAGTCGAGCGTATTGCGCGGTTGAAAGGGGGAGGTGCGCTGGACGGACGGGGGCTGGCAATCGCCCGCGAATTGCTCAAGGTCCGCGAAACCCTGGCCAAGCAGTTCAATCGCCCGGCGCGAGTGTTGCTCAAAGATTACTTGATCGTGGAAATCGCCCGCCACCAGTGGACGACCCCCAAGCAGATCCGGGGGCTGCGCGGTCTCCAGGTGTCCAACGCTGTGGTGAATCGGTTGGCGGAAGCCGTAAAGCAGGGGACATCATCTCCGCCGGAGACCTGGCCGAAGGTCCGCACGCCCCAGGTGGACACTCCCGAGGAGTCCGCCCTGATTTCGTTGGCCACCGCGCTGGTGCGGACCTACTGCGATGAGCATGACCTTGCCCATCAGTTGGCGGGTGTTAAACAGGATGTCCGGGCACTGGTTCATTCCTTCACCCGCGCGGAACCGGCGGGGCAGTCCCGACTCGCCATGGGTTGGCGTAGCCGGACCGTCGGGGCGATGTTAGCGGCGGTCTTTTCCGGCGAGAAGCGTGTCGGGATCCAGCGCATGGGCAAGTCGATTCGCCTGGTGGTCGAATGACCTACTCACAATGCGTGGTAGCCCGGGTGCACATGAAATCGGTAAGCCAGGCATAGGTCTTGGCGGCCTGCGTTGGATTCGCGGAGATGATCGGTTCGTTGCCGGTTTCCACCACGGAGACCCCGATGAGGTACTTCTTGACCGAGACATATCGGCAATGCGTGATCTTGCCCGCCACGAATAGTGGACCGTCGGCTTTGCGCAGCTTGATTTCGATGATCTCCCCGGCGCGCAGCTCGCGCGGGACGTACAGGGCAAAACCGCCCTGGGAAACATCCTGGGTCTCGGCGTCGAGGACCTCCATATTAGTGGTGCGCGGCCGGAAATAGCGCACGACGCAAGGCGATTTCAGGGGGATGCGCTTGTTCAGGCGACGGTTGACGCCCTTGCCTTTCTGGCTGAGCCCGAGATCGCCGTGCAGGTCCACACCGCGCCCCAAGGTTTCCATAACGTCTTCCTGGGACCGGAGGGTGACAAACTGAAAGCCGGACTCATCGCGGGGCTTGACCAGCAGGTGCTCGGCGACGTCGAGCAAAAGTTGAGGGGTGGCTTCAAGGGTTGACGGAAACCACGTGCAGGCGAGACGGGTGTTGACCGCGAAGGTATCGTCTCCGATGGTCAGATGAAGCTGGCATCGGCTGGACACGAGTTCGGCGGCGCGCCGAAACGCGACCTCCTCCATTTCGGGCAGGAACCCCAGGCCGTGGGCCTCGTCGAGCCACTGGAAACTGAGGTCCGGGAAGTGCTCCTGTACGACGGTGGACAGCTTCCGCCCCGCGTTCTTGGCTACTTGGGGGCTCAGGGTGTCCCTCAACTGCGTCGCATTCATGATGCACACGCCCAGAAAACAGGAAGAAGCTTGAACTCCCTCCTCGGGCGGAGCGTTCGCGGCCACCTGTTCCAGCAGCTTTGCTTTTTGTGGAGTTACAGAACTCTTCGTCTGCAGCACGAGGGAGCCCCAGCACTAAAACCCAACCGACCCATCGAGACGTTTATGT
>JAUWNF010000519.1 GCA_030612785.1 Phycisphaerales bacterium | reverse complement strand
CGCCCCGCCCCGGCCCCCCCCCCGCCCCGCCCCCCCCCCCCCCGCCCCCCCCGCGGCGCCCCCGCCCCCCCGGGGGGGGGGCACGAAGCGTGGGGCGCGAGAAAATCGAACGTTTGCATCGCAGTGGGCTGTGAGTTCTTTTGTGAGTTTTCGCCACCCTGCCGGGGGAGCAATTCCTTTGACAATCACCCGGGTCGGCGATAAATTGGAGAATGTGTGGTTCGGTGTGCGCACGCGGTCAAGCGCGCGAACATGAACACGTCATCGTCTGGGGCGGAGGTCTAATCATGCACGTCAAGAGTTTGACGCTTGCAGCGGTGGGTATCCTGTGGACCGGCGGATGGGTGCTGGCACGAGAAGCAACCGAACCGGTATTCGAGTCCTACGTGGGCGAGGTGATGGTCAAGACCCTCAACGTGCGCAGTGGTCCCAGCACGAACTACTACGTCGTCACCCGCCTCCCCGAGGGTGCGCGCGTGCGCGTCGTCGGCGAGGAGTCCGGTTGGCTGGCCGTCGAGCCGCCCCGGGGATGTTATAGCCTGATCGCGGCGGAGTACGTGGATCGCGGCGACGGCGTAAATGGCGTGGTGAATGCCAACAGGGTGCGCGTGCGTGCGGGCTCGGACCTGTCCAGCCACAGCTACGCGGTGCAGCTCAAGCTCAATCGCGGCGCGTTGGTGAAGATCCTCGGGCAAGCGGACGAGCAATTCCTGAAGATCGCGCCGCCCGCCGGAGCGAACCTATGGGTGTCCGATGAGTACCTCCGGCGCGTGTCGGGCGACCTGCTCGACGCTGCAACGGAGTCGGCGGTGCCCGAGCCGGGCGACAAACGAGCGATGGCGTCCGAATCACTCGATGACCAAGAAGCGGTCGCCGAGGTGTTTGACCGCCCGCTCGGATTCGATTCCACCTTTCCGGTTGGCGGGTCTGCTCCCCCCGGGGAGGGTGAACCCGGGACGGCGCCCGGCGGCGTGATTGCCGAGAGCGAGGCGACCGCGGCGGCACCGCAACCGCGTGTGATTCCGGCCGATGAGTATCGCGCGAAACTGGATACCCTGGACGCCGAGTTGAAGGCGGAAATGGACAAGCCGCTCCTGCGCCGCGACTTCGCCACGCTGCTGCCGCGCTATCGCGAATTGGCGGAGCAGGAGGTGGACACCTATACTCAGGCCTACGCCGGTGTACGGATCAGGCAGATCGAAGCCGCCAACGACGTGGTCGAGGGGCTGCGGCGCGTGCGACAGCTTCGTGACGACATTCGCACGATGCGCAAGACGGCACTTTCCGACCGGGCGGACCTGCGACCGGTGCCGGTGAGAATCGAAGGCGGGTTCGACGCCGAAGGCGAACTCCGGCCGAGCGCTCTGTACAATTCGCCGGTCGGCCCGCGGCGCTACCGTTTGGTCGATCCGGCCTCGGCACCGTTGCGGACGTTGGGGTACGTTGAGATTCCGCCCGAATCCGACATTGACGTCACGGACTACCTTGGGCGCCGCGTGGGGGTCCGGGCGAGCGAGCGTGTTTTGCAGACCGGGGAGGTGGATCTGATCGCCATTTACGTCGCCTCTGAACTGGTCGTGTTGGACCGTCCCGAGGATGAGTTGCGCAAGGCTCCGACTGCGATCGAGAAAACGGCCACGGCAGTCAAACACTGAGCGGTATCGGAGGTGCTCAATCTTTTCTAACCGGTAACCGGGCTCGGCCCAGGGAGACAAGCATGCGATGGATAAAACAGCGGTTGCAGCGGGCGGGAACCAAACTCGCACTGATCGCGACGACAGGGGTGGTGTTTCAGACGGGGAGCTGTGAGGTAGACCCGTCCTTAGTGGTGTCTGATCTGACCAACGTGTTTCTCAACACCATCATCAGCGGCTGGGTCAACGATCAATTCGGCGTGACCAATTCCATGTTCTTCTAACCCCCGGCATCGGACGGGGCAACAACTGCTTGGGACCATCACACAGCGGGCGGTATGGGCGTACCACTGAAGCGGGCAACAGTTATCGGCGACGGCGCGATGGGTACGGTGTGCGCCCTGCTCCTCGCCGAGCACGGCACCGAAGTCGTGCTGTGGAGCGCCTTCGACGATCAGGCCGAGGCCTGCGAGCGGGAGCGGGAGAACAAACGCTTCCTCCCCGGTTCGCGTCTTCCCGATTCTCTGCACGTGACCCGCGATGCCGCCAGGGCGTTCGCCGGTAGCGAAATGATCGTGTCGGCCGTCCCCTGCCAGTACACCCGCAACGTGTGGGAGACGATCAAGTCCGCCTACCCACACGGGATTCCCGTGGTGACGGTTACCAAGGGCATCGAGATCGGCACGTTGTTGTGTGCGACGAACATCATCAGGGATGTTCTCGGCCCCGTGCCCCTCGGCGCGCTCTCCGGTCCGAGCATCGCCTCGGAAGTCGCCCGCCGGTTGCCCGCCACCGTGGTGGTGGCCAGCGAAGACCCGCAGGTCGGCGAGACCGCGCAACACGCCTTCAGCACCCGCACCTTTCGGGTCTATACCAACGAGGATTTGATTGGGGTCGAACTGGCCGGTGCGACCAAAAACGTCATTGCCCTGGCCGCCGGCATCGTGGATGGGCTGGGGGCGGGGGACAACGCCAAGGCGGCCCTGCTCACCCGCGGGCTGGTCGAGATCACTCGCTTGGGCGTCGCCTTAGGGGCGCAGACCGCGACCTTCAAGGGTCTGGCGGGCATCGGCGATCTGGTCACCACCTGCATCTCGCCCGCCAGCCGCAACCGTACCGCCGGGGAAAAGATCGGGCGGGGCCTGAGCATGGCGGAAGTCATCGCCTCCACCTCTTCGGTAATCGAGGGGATCCCGACCACCGAAAGCGTTCTGGAACTGGCCTCGCGCCATCTGGTCGAAATGCCCATCACCAGTGCGGTGTACTCCGTTCTCCAAGGGCATCAGTCCCCGACCGAAGCCATCGAGCATTTGATGACCCGCCAACTCAAACGCGAATAGGTGCTGGGGAAGTTTTCGGTGATGCCGTTTTGTAGCGGCCTGCGTCTCGCAGGCCGAACGGCCGGCGGGGACGCCGGCCGCTACATAAAAGCCCGCGACTTTGCGCTGGACTATATAATCGAGTGAATTCACTGTTGACGGGGAGAATACTACTTCCGAGTACTCGGTGAAAGAACAGGGACTCAGCGATGGAGATTCTACGTCAACTGCGAAAGACTTTAGTATTTGGCGCCCTGCGAATCGGGATGGAAGTCGCCCAGCGAACAGACAATCCGGCCG
>JAUWNF010000001.1 GCA_030612785.1 Phycisphaerales bacterium | reverse complement strand
CACGGCTGAATCGACTGGTGCCACTGACGGATAGTCCGCCAGCGTTACGCACGCAACGACGAGGGGAAGGCGCTGAGGGGTCAGGTACCGGTGGCACTGGGTCTCGTAATGTGGCCGGGGTTTGCCGATCGCGTATTGTCTATACCGTCGCCGCTCGGAGGAAGGTGCTATCGCCTCGCCCGCGAATAACTCGTTGCCCCAACACCGCACTCATTCGAGGCACTGGCGTGAGAACTTGTACGTCTATCCTGTCATCTCGCGACGAGGCGGCGGGTTGAGCATCGGGATCAACCTCGCCCCGGACGCCTCCTGCAACTTCTCCTGCGTTTACTGCCAGGTCGACCGCCAGACTACCCCGCGCGTGCGGAACGTGGACATAAGCGTTTTGCGCGCCGAACTCGCCCTGATGATCGACGAGGCTGCCCGCGGCGCCCTCTTTCGGGACCCGGCCCTTACGGGCGTACCCGCCGAGTTGCGGCGTATCAAGGACATCGCCTTCTCCGGAGATGGCGAGCCTACCGCCTCCCCACACTTTTGCCGGTGCGTTAAGATCGTGGCCGACCTCAAGAGAAACGCGGGCCTCGACGACGCCAAGATAGTCCTGATCACCAACGCCTGTTATCTCACTACACCCACCGTGGTCGAAGGACTTGCGATCATGGACGAGAACAACGGTGAGATATGGGCGAAGCTCGACGCCGGTACCGAGGAGTACCACCGCCTGGTGAACCGGCCAAGCCACACGCTTGAGCACGTGACGGCGAACATCATCGCCGCCGCGCGCGTCAGACCGATCGTGATTCAGGCTCTTTTCCTGCGTTTGCGGGGCACAGCGCCGAGTGAGGCGGAACTGGGGGCGTTCGTGGACCGGCTCAATAAGATCACCGACGCTGGCGGGCGGATATCGCGCGTGCAGGTTTACACCATCGCTCGCAGGCCGGCGGAGAACTTCGTGGCCGCGCTTGCCAACCAAGAAGTGGATCACATCGTGGAACTGGTTCGCGATGGCAGCGGCCTGCCAGCTACGCCTTACTATCGGTGAAAAAAGGGGTTAGGCTACTTTATCTCTTGGTCACCTTCTCAGATGGCGTATTGGTCGGAATGATAAAGTAGCCTGACCCCTTTTTTCACAGTGCGCGGGCCGTCTCCAGGTAGTGCGCATACGCCGCCCGCACCTCCCCCAAGGTGTCGCCGGCGAACTTCTCGAGAAAAGCCCGCGCGATCTCGAAAGCGACCACGTTTTCGACCACCACGCTGGCCGCGGGAACCGCTGAGATGTCGCTCCGCTCGTAGTCCGACCGCTCGGTTTGCTTCGTTAGAAGATTGACGCTATCGAGGCCCCGCTGGAGAGTGCTGATCGGTTTCATAGCCGCCCGGAGTACGATCGGCTGCCCGTTGGTCATGCCGCCCTCCAGGCCGCCGGCGTTGTTGGATCGTCGGACGAAACCCAGCGACGGCGTGTCCCGTAGCCGGGAATCGTACTGAATCTCGTCGTGCACTTCGCTGCCGGGGCGACCGGCCACGCCGAACCCCAGCCCGATCTCGACACCCTTGATCGCCTGGATCGAGCCGACGGCCCGCATCAGCCGCCCATCCAGCTTGTCCTGCCAGCGGGCACAACTGCCCAGCCCCGGTGGATGACCGCGCACCTCAGCCGCCACCACGCCGCCCACCGTGTCGCGATCCCGCTCCGTCTGACGAATGGCTTCGATCATAGCCTTGGCTGCGGTGGCATCCGGGCAGAACGCCTCGTTGGCGTCGCGCCGGCGGCGGAGTTCGTCGAACTCGATGTCAGATTCAACCTTGGCCGCAACATCGCGAATCCGCGCCACGTAGCCCACAACCTCGATGCCGAAGGCCTTCCGCAAGCCGCGCGTGAGTGCCCCGGCCGCCACGCGGGCAGCCGTCTCTCTCGCCGACGCCCGTTCGAGGGTTTCACGACAGTCGGTGGTCAACCATTTCAAGCTCCCCGCCAGGTCGGCGTGGCCGGGCCTGGGACGCTGGATCGCGGGCGCCTTCTCGATCCGGGAGTCCTGATTGACCACGTGCAGTGAAATCGGTGAGCCGATGGTCACGCCCCGCAGAACCCCGGAGATCACCTCGACGGTGTCCCGCTCGATCTTCATCCGCCCGCCCCGGCCAAAGCCTCCCTGCCGCCGGGTAAGTTCGACGTTGATGAAACTCTCGTCCACCATCACACCGGCCGGCATGCCCTCGACCAGAGCGATCAGACCTTTTCCGTGAGACTCACCGGCTGTTCTGTAGGATAGCGTTGCCATAGCTCGTGTACCGTCGGCACCCCGCGCGGGAGAATCCAACCGCACTTATGATACCCCAAGGGCGGTGCAGACGCACCCGGCCCAGCCCAACGCACGTGGTATTGGGTGCGTGGCAGCATGGGCGGCTCGCCGCTCGGCGAGGCAATACCCGCTGGTGCGAGAATCCCTTCTCGCACCTACCTCCTGCAGGAATCCTTTCCTGTAAAGTCAAAGACCGAGAAAGGAGTCTCGGTCCAGTTGGGGTGGGCATTGCCCACCACGTTCTTCTCAATGTTTCGATGTCTTCTCGATCAGAAGGAAACACCGAAACGCCAACCACGGGGCCAGCGGGGCGAGAACGCGTTCCAGCGCACGCGCCACCGGTATCAGGAACAGGGGGATCAGACGGCGTCTCTCGAACCCGCCGCTGAGCGGCATCACGATCATATCAAGGCGTTGCCGGCGGATTACGCGCAGCTCGGGGAACCGTTTCCGGAAGGTGCTGAGGTGACGCCAGAAAACCAAGGTTGGAATAGCAATGTTGGCCTCCCAGGGATCTTCCTCCGGCGCGTCTGCCGCGGTTGCTCTTTCTTTCAGAGGATCGATGTGCGTATCGATATGTTCGTCGTGGAAATACCGCCAGGCGATCGAACTTACCGGCGAGACATAGGGTTCGAGCAGGATGAGGCGCCCTCCCGGCGCCAGCACACGCGCCGTCTGTTTCAAGAATGCGATCGGGCGCGCCACGTGGTGCAGCACGTCGATCATGATGATGTTAGCCAGCGATTCGTCGGCAAAGGGCAGGCGCGTCGCGTCGGCCGAACAGCTTAGCCAGGGGCAGGGAACTATGTCGCAGGAGACGGTGCCGGGACGGAACTCGGCGAAGCTTCCGTGTCCCGCGCCGACCTCCACATCCGCGCCCGGCACAGTGCTGCGGGCCGCGTCGATGGTTTGGTGATACCGCCGGTAGATGTCGCGGGTCAGCGGTCGCATGCGCCAAATAGCGGCGTGCCGTTCGAGGCGCGCTCGGGCGCGATCCTGTGCCACGCGCGCGGCATCATCCGTGCGGCGTGCTTCAGGCGTCTCGACGCACAAGGTAGCTGATGTACCACTCATCTTCCGTAACCGGGGTTTGAGGTCGGCCTTTGGGAAACTCGTCGACGATGGCCAGCTCCGCCAGCTCAAACAGGTGGCGATACTGCACGGGTGTGAGAAAGCGGAGCCGGTGCACCGATTCAAACTCGGTGAAGCTGCCCGTTCGGCGGTCGAGGTCCAAAACGCGATAGCGCAGCGCGCAGCACTGATTGACGCGGTCAAGATCCGGCACGGTGATCCGGACGGTCTCGCGCTGCGGGTCGTCGGGGTTGCGGTAGTGTTTGACGTCGGGCCTGGGTTCGTTCACAAAGACCGCCGCCCCGTTCCAAACGTCGATCAACATCTTGGCGCCCGGCGCGAGTCGGCTTCTAAGCAATGTTAGATCCTCGACCATCTCGCGGGGGGTCTCGATACAATTAAGCACGTTGAAGAAGCTGACCACGCCGTCGAAGCACACACCGTTTAGCCCGTGGCAGAAGGAGGCCAACGTGCCGTCGGCGAAGGTGACGGCGGCGGAATCCGGCAGGGCCACCTTGGCACGGGCCTGGGCGATCATCGCCTCCGAGCGGTCGAATCCGGTCGCCTTGATGCCGAGCGCGCCGAAGGCCAACACGTGCGCGCCGGTACCGCAACCGAAGTCCAAAACGTGCCGGCCACCGCGCAGTCCCAGCAAATCCGCCGCGAACCTGGCTTCGGTTGCCACATCGCGCCGCGCATAGAACAGGTCATAGACCGCGGCGAACCGCTCGTGATAATCGCTTAGCGGCATTTGAACACCCTGGTCGCTCGTGCGGCCATCCGTAACAACATAAAACCGTGGCTGACGATCTTCGATTTCGGCACGCCATACGTTCGTGGGCGATAGCGCGTGGGCACCTCGCAGATCTTCAGCCCCAGACGCGAGGCCCCGAAGATCAGCTCGAAATCACCGAACGGATCGAAGAGCCCCAAGAATCCCCAATTGCGGTTAAGCCGCAGAAACTGCGGGCGGGCGATCGCCTTGAGGCCACACAGCACATCCGAGGTCCGCTGTTTCAGAAACCACGTGAACCACACGGCGAAGAACCAGTTGCCCAGCGCGTTGCGCCAGGGCATGGAGCCCTTGGCCCGCGGATAGATGAAACGGCTGCCGTTGACGTAGTCCGCGCGCCCGGTCGCAATGACCTCGAACGCCTTGAGCACGTCCTCGGCCGGAGAGGTTTGATCCGCTTCCAGCAGGATAACCACGTCGCCGTCCGCGTGGCCAAAGCCTTTGCGGATGGCGTCGCCCTGGCCCACGCCGTCTTGCGTCAAAAGCCTGATGTTCTTTTCCGGATAGGCTTCGATGACGCGACTTATCTCCTCGCGCGTGCCGTCGGTGGAATGTCCCTCAACAAAGAGAATCTCGGTGGCTGCTCCGACTTTGGGGATCGCCCGGACCATCGGTTCGATGTTGTCCCGCTCGTCGCGCACGGTGAGCACTATGGTTGCCGTCTTGGAGGCCGGATCGACTGTGCCCGGTGCTGACCGGGCGACGATGATCTCCATACAGGCCAATCGGTTCACCAGGGGAATAAGCCCCGCGATCCAGTTGATCAGCGGGCCGAGCCCGAAGAGCTTGACCGGGCTAAAGAGCTTGGGTCGCACGTCGATGGTCTCAAAGCCCACGCCTTCGAGGAAGACGCGGAGATCGCCGACGCTGAGCCAGTTCCGCGTGGCGTCCGGTCGTTTGGCCTTGAGCCGCGCGGCCAGCCGGAGCAGAGGCCTCCACAGGTAATTGTGCTGCACGATCACCACGCGCGCGTCAGGCTTGCACTGCTCGGCGATGCTTTGTAGCAGCGTGAACAGGTCGTGGACTTCGCCGGTGATGTCGTTGAGCACGACATAGTCGAACTTGCGGTCGACGCGGGCCGCGTAGTCTTGGGCGAGGAGATACTCATGCTGCGGGTGTCTCTGGCGTGCCAGGGCGATCATCTCCGGGCAACTGTCCACTCCGACACCCCATGAGGGCCTTAGCTTCGAGAGCAGGGCGCCGTCTTCGCATCCCAACAACAGAACGGATTGCCCTATCGGAACTACGAAACGGAGATACTCAGCCATTCGCTGATGATAGAACCGATTGCGCGCCCGCCAGCGTCCGAGGTTTTGGGCGATCTCCCGCCGAACGCCACTTCCTATCTCCAACTGTGACGGCGGCGGTGTTTCGCCGGACAGGTGTGGCGCATGGAGCCCATCACTCCCGAAACCGCTCGTAGCCGCGCGGGTTTTCCGCCGGGGCGGATCTTTCAGTGTGGTCGCGGTGTACATACTCTGTAGAGCTCCAATGACGTTAGAGCGTGTTTGAAAAGCCCGTATCGCCGGCTTCCAGCCGGCATTTGGGCACCCGAGGCCGGCAAGATGCCGGCGGTACATATCGGTGGCCGCCGCCGGTATTTGCGGTTGCCTGTCTCAAGCCAACGAGAAGAGGAAGTAGGTCAGAAGCCCCAGGTGAACGGCACCCCGGCCAAAAATCTTAACCGGATTGTCCGCCGGCTGCCCGTCGTCGCCGGCCCGCGCGGATTTGGCTTCTCGCAAGTCCGACAAGTCTATGAACAGAAGGATGATCGTCAGAATAATCAGGATTATCCACTTCATGATCGTCGTCACCATTCGTGTTTGGTACTACTGGCGGCTTGTCCGCCAGTGTTACGCACGCAACGTCGAGGGAGAAGCATTGGTGGGCGAGCCACCATTGGCACCGGAGGTCCTCTCGGTGTGGTGCATGTACTGATACTCTTCGACGCACGCGCAGACGTGATTCACCTGCGACTCTGTCAAATCCAGTCCGCTGGGCAACATCAAGCCCGTGTCAAAGAGCCGGACGGAGTTGACTGGGGTCTGGCGTACGATCGAGTTCTCCGCGGTTAGGCTCGGCTGACGATGCAGTGGGTAGAAGTAACGGCGGACGGCGATCTCGCGCTTGGCTAGGAACTCCGCCAACCCCTCGGGATCGTCCACCAGGATGTTGACCCGGAAGGGCACAACCTCGCCGAACCCGTTGTCCGCGGGCAAACGAACGCGCGGACAGCCGTCGAGTCGGCGATAGTACGCGTCGCGCAACACGCGTTTGCGTTGGATGGTTCTCTCGACCCGCTCGAACTGGGCGACGCCGATGGCCGCCTGTAGATCGGTGATCCGGAAGTTGTATCCCATGTGCGTGTGCACGAAAGAGCCGCGGCGCAGCCGGCCCTGATTCTTGAAATACACACACTTCTGCGCCAGTTGTTCATCGTTGAGCAGCAGCGCGCCGCCCTCGCCGGTGGTCATGGTCTTGTCGGCGAAGAAGGACATGCACCCGATGTCGCCGAACGTGCCGACGTGCTTATCGCCGAAGGTCACGCCCATGCCTTGGGCGGCATCCTCGACGACATACAGGTCGTGTTCCCGGGCCAACTCCATCACCGCCCGCATGTCGCAACTTTGCCCGTAGATGTGTACGGGCATGATTGCCCTGGTCCGCTCGGACAGGCTCGCCTTAGCGGCGTCGACGGAGACGTTGCCGTCGAGTTCATCAACGTCGACCAGCACGGGAGTGGCCCCGGTCAGCACCACAGCGGACACGCTGCCGAAGAAGGTGAAATCCGGTACGATGACTTCGTCGCCCGGGCCGATCCCCAGGACCTTCAGCGCCGCAAACAGAGCAAGCGTTCCGTTGGGCACCATCACGACGCGCCGACAGCCGAAGTACTCGGCAAGCATGGCCTCTAGCTGCTGCGTCTTTTTGCCCTCGGTTATCCAGTTGTCCTGGAGGGTCTGCAGGATCTTAACGATCTCGCTCTTGCCGATCTGGGGGCTGAATTCGTTAATGGGCATGGCTTAGCTCCCGCTGTTGGGTTGTCTGATACCATTGCACCGTCTTCTTGACGCCCTCGCGCAGGGAAGTCGCCGGTGTCCACCCCGTCCGTTTGTTGAACCGTGTTCCATCGAGGAGCTTCCGCGAGGCTCCGTCGGGCCGATTGCGGTCGAATACGAAAGAGCCGTTCCAGCCCGCGGCCTCACGGATAAGCTCCGCCAGGTCAGCGATGGAGATGCCCTCGGCGATGCCGACGTTGAAGATCGGATGATCTTCAAAGACCGACTCGTCGTCCTGGGCGTGCCGCACGAAACGCACGATCGCGTCGGCCGCATCTTCTACGTACATCCATTCGCGCACCGGTTGTCCGCTGCCCCACAACTCAACGTGCTCTTCGCCCGCGCTTTTGGCCGAGACGATCTTGGCAATCAGCGCCCCCAAAGCATGGCTACGCACCGGGTCGAAGTGATCGCCGGGGCCGTACATGTTCGGAAAGATCAGATGCGCCGACCGCAGCCCGGTCACCGCGCCGTAGGTCTTACACAAGCCCCACAGCGTCTTACGCGGCAGGCCGTACATCAGCACGCTCTCGTGGATCGGGCCGTCCCACCACTCATCCTCGCGGTAGATGGTTTTCTCACCCGGATAGGTGCAGTTGGGCATCACCGTTAGCAGCGTGTTGACGCCGGCGATCCTCATCCCGCGCATGAGACCGGTGGCGATCCGCAGGTTGTCGTCGAACACCTCGATGGCGTGCTCGCCGACATAGCCGATGCCGCCCACGTGGGCCGCACAGTGGATTACCGAGTCCGGTTTCACGTTGGCCAGGAACTGCCCGAAGGCGTCGCCTTCGCGGAGGTCGACCCCTTCGGATCGGCTGCAAGAGCGGACCTCGAAGCCACCGTCCCGGCAGGCCTTGACCACCTTCCGCCCGACAAAGCCGGTGCCGCCGGTAACGAGTAACCTCTTTACTGCCATAGCGTTACACTCCGAGCAATCGTCCGGCCAGGGCCGATCGGATGCCTGACGCCACCTTTCAGTGCCTTCCTCTGGGCGACGAGCGCGCAACACGGCGGACAAGCCGCTCGTGGCGCCTATCCACCGAGACGGGACACTACGTGGATGCACCTTGTGGTAGTGTTATCGGTACCTCCGCGAGGGCTCTGAAGTGGGCATTCCAGGCGGAAAACGTCGGTCGGGTGCGTGACGATTTCGGCAGGGCTGATCAGAGCCCCAAGCGCCCACGCGGGGTCTTCGTGGGCAGCCTGTTTGCGTAGGGTCCCGCTCGCTGGCGCTCGGGGCTCGGATCGCTGGACCGAGAGTCCTTTCTCGGTCCTTGGCTCCACAGGAAGGGATTCCTGCAGGATATAGGTGCGAGAAGGGATTCTCGCACCAGCGGCTTCGCTCGCGGTCATTGCGTAGGGCGGGTTCCACCCGCCGCCGGGGCCGGGGAAGGCGGGTAGAACCCGCCCTACAGTCGCGATGCCACAATCTCTGGCCACACCCGCCCCCAGCGCCTTTGACATCTTGAACAAAACGCCAAGGGCGGGTATGAGTATTGTGGGGTGGCGTTGTGCGCTGGCCCGAGACGTTTGGCGGCGTAGCTCAGTTGGTTTAGAGCGTGGGCTTCATAATCCCAAGGTCCCCGGTTCGAGTCCGGGCGCCGCTAGTCGAGAAACCCCGTTTCCTAGCCGGGAACGGGGTTCCGCCATGTGCCGATCAGCCCGAGTTCTAGTCATCGCGTCACAATCGCGTTGTTGGACGCCGCCCACACCGTTGCGTCCGGCTGGGAAGGAGTCCACCTTTCGCGTACCGTCAGGCTACTACACCATCACCGAGCGGCGGCCCTTTGGAGCGGCCAGCAATTCCAGGGTTTCGTTCGTTGTACTGGCGGAACCGTGACCTACAAAGACAATGAGGGCGAGCTGACCCTGGCCGTCGACTACGGTGTGGTCTGGCGTGAAGAGTGATCCGCATCCCAAGGCGGCGACTGCGGAGACACGGTAGGGTGCGTTCCTGAGGCACCTTCTGTGGTAGTCGTGCCGTCGAGCAAGAGGTGGATGGTGCGTCTGGGACGCACCCTACGGCCTTTTGCAACCGGACCGAGCTGGTGTGATCGAGGTGAGACCGCCTTGCGAGGGACTCGCCGCAGTGCCCCCAAAGGAGCCAATGGGCGATGCATATTTCCGACGGACTCTTGCCGGTTTCGGTTTGTGCCGGGGGGTACGTCATCGGCGGTGTAGCTACAGTGGTCAGCCTGCGGCGCGTGGGCGACCGCGACGTGCCTCGTCTAGCCCTTATGACCAGCGCGTTTTTCGCGGTCTCCCTGATCCATCTGAAACTCGGTGTGACCAGCGTGCATCCACTACTGCATGGCTTGGTCGGCGCGGTGGTGGGGCCCGGGGCGATGGTGCCCATTGTCGTCGGGATCATCATGCAGGCCCTTCTGTTCGGGCACGGCGGGGTGACCACGATCGGCGTGAACGCGGTGATGATCGGGCTGCCGGCCCTTCTGGCGGGGTGGTGCGTCCGCAAGTGGGGAGTGGGAAGCTACGGCGGTCGCCGGCGCTCTGCTCCTGACACGAAGAAGGAGGGGCGATCACCCGTTGAAGGCCGATCTCCAATCCTCCATCCCCCACCCCTTTGTGCGAAAGGAATAGGGCGCCCGGCGTTGGTGGGATTCGTTGCCGGCTTTGGTGCCATGATCTTGTCGCTACTTATCTTCCTCGCGGCGGGCCTGACGGCGGATGACGTCTTTTTCAAGGCGATCGGGTGGTTTCTGTTGGCCCATGTGCCGCTGGCGGTCATCGAGGGTTTGATTACCGCGGCCGCCGTGGGTTTCCTGGTCAGGGTGAAGCCGGAGGTTTTCGATGGCCAATGATGACGCGCGAGCCGCGGGCTTTGGCCCGCGCGGCGAATCGGCCGGTGAGTTGTCGCGAGATTGCTCACGGCCGCTTAGCAGCCCGTTGAAGAATGTGTGGCACGGGTTTTCAACCCGTGTTTTCACCGGTTGGAAACCGGTGCCACAGGGCCACGGTGGACTTCATCAACAGGCTGTTAGGAGTCTGCCCCAGGCGCTCCCTTACGGGCGCGGTTCGGATGGGTGGAGCAGGATTACGCACCGTCGTTCAATGAACCACGGGCTCCCGGTCGTGCTGTCGATTCTGTTCAGCGCCACAATCGCGCGGGCGCACAGCGTGACGCTGGAATGCGAGGTGCAGCCGCCTGATCGCGTTGTGGTCACTGTCTACTGGGGCGGCACCGAGCCCGCCGTCGGTGCGGCCATCGTGGTGACTGACGCGGAGGGTCACGAAGTGGCTAGCGGCATTTCAGACAAAAACGGCAGCTACACATTCACCGCGACCGCCAAGATTGCCTATACCCTTGAAGCCACCATCGCCGGGCATCGGGCACGACGCCAACTCAGTGCGGAGGAAGTGGCCCTGCTTAATCCGCCAGGCGGGTCGTCGGCCTTGTCCACAACTTTGTCACCGGCACCGACTGTGCAGGGATCGCCCGATCGTGAACACGAGCACGATCATCCTGCCACAGCGGAGCCCGCGCACGTTCACCCGCCACAGGACTCGTCTCACGCCGAGGCCCTGGCTGGCGTGGCGCTGATTCTCTCAGCGGCGTCTTTTCTCATGATTGTTTCACTGAGACGTCGGCTGGACACGCACATAAAGCGCGATCACAACGCGCCAGGATAGGTCTATGCAATGTGGTCGCTGATCGATCATCACCTGGACGTGGACTCGCCGCTGCGCGCGTGGCACTCAACGACTAAGCTGATCGGCATCGGTTCGCTTATCGTGGCCACCGCCTGCGTTACGAACTTGATTCTGGCGGGCGCGGCATTGGTTGTGTCCATGGTGGCTGTTGCGTTTACGCGCCTTCCGGTTCGTCTGGTTGTCAGGCGCACGCGCGGCTTGATCGTGTTCATCGCGGTCTTCGCCGTTTTGGTGGCGCTGACCGCGGACGACGGGCGCCGGCTTTCGCTGGGGCCGATAAGTGTGTCGACGCACGGGCTGGCGTTGGCCGGCATGGTCGGTGCCAAGGCTGTGGGGATCACCCTCCTGGCTCTGTCGCTGGTGGCGACCACTCCGTTTGCTCAACTGTGCCGCTCGCTCAAGCGTGTCGGGTGCCCGGCCCGGCTGGTCGGCGTGATCCTGCTTTCCTATCGCATGAACTTCGCCCTGGGCGGTGAGATGGAGTCGATGCAGGCCGCGTTGGCTGCGCGCGGGTTTCGGCTCAGGCTCAACCGCCGGGCGCTGGCGACGATCGGGCTGGTAATCGGGTCGCTGCTGGTCCGCTCGCTCGATCGGGCGGATCGGCTGTACAATGCGATGCTGGCCCGCGGCTACGACGGGAGCATTCCCTATTTGTCCACGCGGTCCGTGGCCCCAGGAGATGTGATCAAGATGCTGGTGGCGATCCTGCTTGCGGGCGCACTGGTCGGGGCGCGGTTGTGGATATGACACCGGTGGTTGAAGCCAAGGATGTGCGGTTCGCGTTTCCCGACGGGCGGGAGGCGCTGGGCGGCCTGTCCCTGACGATCGCCCCCGGTGAGGCCGTCGGTCTCGTTGGACCCAACGGCGCGGGCAAGACGACGTTCTTCCTCTGCCTGATCGGCCTCTGCCGCCCGCAACAGGGGACGTTGCGTGTGGCGGGCCTGGACCTCATCAACAGCCAGAATCGCGCCAACAAAAGGGACCTTCTCGAAGTTCGGCGAAAGGCCGGCCTGGTATTTCAAAACAGCGACGATCAACTGTTCAGCGCCAGCGTCTACGACGACGTCGCCTTTGGCCCGCTCAACCTCGGGCTCGATGAGAGCGAGGTTCGGCGCCGGGTCACCTTGGCCTTGTGGCGAGTGGACGCCGAACAGTACGCCAACCGCGTCAGCCATCATCTAAGCGCCGGCGAGAAACGCCGCGTCGCGCTGGCCTGTGTGTTGGCTATGGAGCCGGAGATTCTCGTTCTGGATGAACCCACCAACGACCTCGATCCCCGGGCGCGCCGCGAGACCATCAAGCTCATCCGCTCGCTCGAACAGACCAAGCTGATCGCCGCGCACGACCTGGAGTTCATCCTGGAAACCTGCGACCGGGTGGCGGTGATCGACGATGGCCAGGTAGTGGCCGACGGCCCCGCGCGCGTCCTGTTGGCCGATCGTGCGCGGATGGAAGCCCACGGCCTGGAAGTGCCGCCGTCGCTGGTGGGTAAGTGAGGGTACAGCTACTCCTTGGCATTTGCGAATCGCGGTACTCACGAAGTCGCTGGACCGAGAATCCTTTCTCGGTCCTGGACCCCGCAGGAAGGGATTCCTGTAGGAGGTAGGTGCGAGAAGGGATTCTCGCACCAGCGGTGAGGGCACAGGTACTCTTTGGCCCCCGCGAATCGTGGCATTCACGAAGCATGCCACGATCAGGTGCCGCTGGCGGGGACGGTGGTTGTGGGCATCGAGGTTCGCGCACGGTAGACTGATCCGCCATGGGAAACCTCTCAGATTTGACCTGGCAACGAATTGCGCCGACATCTCCGGCCGGAGTTGTGTCGCCCAAGGAGATGTGGCGGGATTGTGTCGCCTTGGGTGGGCCGCTGTGCGAGTTCCTCCAAACGGCTGCCATCGAGCGTGAGACGGTACTAATCCTGATCAACGATTCGCACCGTTCGACGCAGACGGTCCCCGCGCTGCGGGCGTTGGCTTCGCTTGTCATGCGCATGTCGGCGGCACCGAGGTTCGGCGCGCTTGTCGCCACCGGTACGCATCAGTTCTCCGAGGCTCAGCGACACGAGTTCGAGTGGAACACGTTTTCGAGTTGCGCACTGCTAATTGATGCCGTCTATTGGCACGACGCGCAAGAGGACGCGGAGCTTGTCGAGTTGGCCGGCGTGCGGTTCAACCGGCACGTGGCCCAAAGCAAGTATCTCCTGCCGATCGGCAGCGTGGAACCTCACTACTTCGCTGGTTTCACCGGACCGCATAAGACCGTGACGATCGGCTGTATGTCACGTGATGACATAGAGCGCAATCACGCCCAAGCCATGCATCCTGATTCCGGACCTTTGCGCCTGGCGGGCAATCCAGTACACGAGGGGGTAGCCGAGATCGTCGACGGAATGAAGTCCGCGGGCAAGCGAATCTGCTCGATCGCGGAGGTAGTCTGCGGCGATCGGCTCCTGGCGCTGGCGACCGGCGATCCCGTGGACGTGCTGCACACTCTGCTACCGGTTGTGCGGGAGGTCTATGTACGGACGATCACACGACCTGTGGATGTCCTTCATTTGAAGGTGCCGATGCCGCTGGGGCGTAATCTCTACCAAGCGGATAAGGCACTCAAGAACAATCATCAGGCCGTGCGCGACGGTGGCGGCATCATTCTCGAAGCGGACTGCCCCGAGGGTGTCGGGCCAAACGCGTTTCTCGATCTGCTGCGCGCGGCGGAAGATTACAGGGCGGCGGTGCGCATAGTACAAGATCGAGGCTACCGGTTAGGCGATCACAAGGCCGTCAAGCTGCGGCACTTGACCGATCCACGGCAGCGTGGGGTTCATGTCGCGCTCGTGTCACCGCATTTGGCTGGATTCGGTGACGTGGTTGCGGGGCTGCGCACGTTTGCCGATACGCGCGAGGCCTTAGCCTGGCTGGGCGAGGTGATGGCCCCGCCCGCCGCGCAAGGCCTGGTCATCGAGGACGCCGGCTTTGCTTGTGTGTCCGTGGAAGGGCTGTTCCAGATGTAGAGTGCGCAGGGTGAATCCGTTTTGATTCTCGAACGGCTCCACGACGCAGGTAGCTGCCAGGATCGAGTGTATGGCCGTCAAGTGTCTGAATCGCCGGTAAACATTGGGAAACAGAAACGTTTCTATGAACAGTCGCCCCGATCGCCGCCCGCCGAGGATTGGCCCCTTGCCGCGCCTCGCGAGCGCGGTATGCTGCCAACAACGTTTTGAATCTCGGAGTGATCTCATGCTCATCGCTTGCGCCCTCTTCGAGAACAACATCACCTCCGACCCCGACGACTACGCGGCCATGGTGCGGGTAGGGTGGGCGTTTCGCCCGCCAGCGCGTGCCGACGGCGACGAAATCAGAGCCGCGCACGTCAGTAAGCGATTGGATACGAGGACGATCTTGTCCTGGGCTGTCCGCTCCCTCACGGTCGCGGCTCTGATCGGCGAGCGACAAAATGGGCAATTTGGGTAAGTTGTGTGGCGTTATGAGCCCTGGAAAAACCGTTTCCAAGCTGAGATCGACTCCCGCGCCTTACTTGGCGCAGGCGCCCGCACCCAAGCTGGGAGGCGGCGTGGTCCTCAACAGGTGGCGGGACCGAGTAGGCTGCATACTCGGTCCCGATACCGTGCTTACTCGGTCCCGACCTCACCGAGGTCCGGACCCGATCTCACCGAGACGCGGACCCTATCTCACTGAGGGGCGGACCGTATCTCAACGAGACGGCGAGTGCGACGACTGGGGCGAAGCGCAGCACGGCCAGCCAAGACTTGCCCGCGGGATCCTGATGGGGTTCTCCGGGCCACCCCGGCGCTTCTCCGTAAGCGCTCCTACAGAGAGAAGGTGTCATGGATAGGATCACACAGGCACTGCTTGACCACTTCAAGAAGACGCACGAGTATGATGACCTCGACGACGCTTCCGTCTTTGAACGGTTTGCTTCATACTGCTGCGTATCCCGACACTACGAAGAGACGTTCTCTGCGGACACCCTTGCCACCGATGGTGGAGGTGATTTAGGTATTGATGCGATCGCCATCATCGTTAACGGAACCCTTGTTACCAGCTCGGAAGAAATCGATGACCTGTGCGAAGCGAACAAGTCGCTGGATGTGGATTTTGTCTTCTGTCAAGCGAAGTCCGGCAAGAAGTTTCAAGGGGCGCACATTGCCACCTTCATCACGGGCGTGTCAGATTTCTTTTCAGAATCGCCTCAAATGCCAAGGAACGAAGCCATAGAGGAGTACGCAAATCTCCAACAGCAACTGTTTGGCAATAGCGTCAAGATGACTGAGCGCAACCCAAACTGCTTCCTCTACTACGTCGCAGCCGGCGAATGGAAGGATGATGCTACTGTTCAAAGTAGAATTGACAAGGAGCTTGACCACCTTCGCGCGATGAACCTCTTCGGCGAAGTACGCTGTATTCCAGTCGACGCCAAGGAACTTCAGTCCTTTCATAAGGCGACGCAAAGAGCGGTATCTACGGAGATCACCATCGACCCCGCAATGGTGCTACCTGAGATCCAGGGCCTCAAGGAAGCCTACCTGGGCTATCTTCCTGTAAAGGAGTATCTGAAGCTCCTGCAAGATGATGCCGGTCATATTCGCAAAGTGCTGTTCCATGACAATATTCGAGACTTCCAAGGCGATAACGATGTTAACCGAGAAATAGCGACCTCCATTCACAAGGGGAATCAGGACCGCTTCATTGTCCTCAACAACGGTATCACCGTAGTAGCGAGAACATTGAATAGGGTCGGAAAGAAGTTCCGAATAGAAGACTACCAGATCGTCAATGGATGCCAAACGAGTCATGTCTTGTTCAACGCTCGGGATGCAGTGGACGAGCAAGCCCACATTGTTGTCAAGCTCATCGTAACAGACAATGAAGATGTCACGAACTCGATCATAACGGCCACGAACCGACAAACATCCATTCGTCCTGAAGACATCGAATCACTATCGGAATTCCAGCGCACCCTCGAAGATTACTATGCTGCCGTATCGGGTCCCGGACGGCTGTATTACGAGCGCAGATCACGGCAGTACGCGCACATGGACACGGTCGAGAAGAGTCGCGTGATACCTATTTCTGCTCAACTAAGGGTCTTTGTGTCGATGTTCCTCGACGAGCCACATTCTGCGGGTCGCTATCCTAAGAAACTGCTTGAGCGTGTTAGAGATCGCGTGTTTAGGAGTAATCATCGCCCAGCTGCGTATTACACCAGCGCCCTGGCCAACTATAAGCTCGATAGTCTCTTGGCGAATAACGTGATTGAGCGGAGATACCGGCCATTCCGATACCAGATGCTTCTGATCTTGCGATGCCAACTCGGAGGTAGCAAGCGACCGTCGCTAGACTCAAGCAAGCTCGATGCTTACTGCGACAAGCTAGACCAGTCGCTCATTGACCATCCCAAAGCCTCAGCCGCGTTTACAAACACGCTCGCGGTCATTGACAAGGCGATCGAGACCAAGGGGCTTCCCTTCAATCGGGATACACCGCGCGCCCAGGGCTTTACGGAAGCAGTGCTCGAATGCCTCTGAGCATTCCGGCGCTACGCCGACCACGCCACGGTGCCCTGGCTGGTTCGGAGTCCTGACCGGGTGGCCCAGGTTCTTTGAACCTAGGGGCTCGATTCTGGAATAGGGGCATGGCCCCGGAAACGTCCCCTGTTTGCTTTGCGACCCGGGCGTATCATCCCGGGCGGCTCGATTTGAGCCGGGACGACGCGAAACGGCTGACGCAGTGTTGTGGAGCCGCGCACTGATGAATCGAGCGGAGGAGAGCTTGTTCTATGTTCCCGCGCGAGATATGGACGAATCCGATCTGGTGTCTTTACGACAACTTATTGGGTGAGGTCGTATTGAAGCACCCGTGGCGAGATGGACTTGTTGTCAAGTGCCCACATTGTGGCGAGCCCCTGGCGGTCGAGGGCTACAGAGCCCACTGCTGTGGGCAACATTTCAAGACCGGGTTTGGCGAGATCAGACAGGTCGAACCGGTGGGAAAGCACGATCGGACTTCGGGCCGCGGATGGGCTTCGCTTCGCGCCTATTGCGGTACCGAAGCCATGTAGGCGCCGTCCCGTGATGCACCTTTTCCTGCTCGCCCACGTCAAGTCGGCCCGGCGGAACGAGATTCTCGCGGCGATGAAGGGCTACAAGGACTACAGCGTGGCCTTCGCCCGGAGCCTGATCCTGAAGACGCCACCACCCTTGCGTGCGACGCGGAACGGGCCGGGTGCCACTGCTCTTGAGCAGTGCGTTCGCGAGGTGACGGTTCCGACCAGAGCACTGCTGACCCTTCGGCTGCGCTCCGGTCAGGCGTCGCACCGCCACACCGGCGGGCGAAACGCCTGCCCCACCCTGAACCCCGAACCCCACGTCCGGCACGGAGACCGGACGCTACGTCCCGAACCCAGAACCCTCCGCCTGCTCCGCAGGCACACGCGGCTTCCAACAATGGCGAGAAGCCGATCAACCTGTTCCAGCTTGGATGCCTGTTCGTCATCCGGTCCCCCGGGAGCTGTACGAAAGCGAGTTCTTCGGACACGTCAAGGGAGCATTCACCGGCGCCGTCAAGGCTCGGGCGGGGCGTTTCGAGTTGGCCGACGGTGGAACCCTGTTCCTCGACGAGGTCGGCGAAATCCCCCTGGAGTTGCGGAGCAAACTCCTACGCGTTCTGCAGGAAGGGCAGTACGAGCGCATCGGCGACGAGAAGACACGGCAAACGGATGTACGGATCATCGCCGCCAGCAATCGGGCCTTGAAACAGGCGATGGAGGCCGGGCGGTTCCGGCAGGATCTCTACTATCGTCTCAACGTGTTCCCTCTCGAAGTGGCTCCCTTGCGGCGTCGCAAGGAGGACATCCCTCTCTTGGCCGCCCATTTCTCGGAAGTAGCGGTGCGAAGGCTGCACTGCGCACTGCCCCGGCTAACTCAGGCGAACATCCCGCAACTCCAGCGCTACGACTGGCCCGGCAATGTACGCGAGCTACAGAACGTCATCGAGCGTGCGCTTATCACCGCGCGGTCCGGCGCTCTTCACTTCGACCTGCTCAGTAAGAAGCAGCAGGAGACAACGACACCTTCAGTCAGTCCTGAGGCCGGGGACGACGCGAACAAAGAGGTCGTGTCCGACGCGGAGATGAGGCGACGCGAACGCGATAACCTGCTGGCCGCGCTGCACAAGAGCGTTTGGAAGATCTACGGCCCGGGCGGAGCGGCTGAACTCCTGGGACTCAGACCGACCACCGTGGCCTCGCGCATCAAGAAGATGGGTATAAAAAAGCCGATTTTGCCCTCCGCTTGAATCTCGCCGCCGGGTGCGATCTTGGCCCAGAACCAGTCGTTGTGCTCGGTGTCGCAGCCAGTCACCCTCTACATAATGGCCAGTGTGTCGGCGGCGTCCGCGGTAAGTTCGGGGAGATTCTCCTTTACGATAACGGACTATGTCAACTACCGGGCTCGCGGCCTGGTCATCGGCTCAGGGATCATGGAGTCTCCGTCCCGTTCGGCTGCCCCCCCTGCCTCATGGGGGCGCGTCGTAGCCGTACCTGCCACGAGACGTCTGGCCCGTGAGCTGAAGGTGGACATTCGCCTCGTGCCGCCGACGGGACCCGCAGGCCCCCACGCTTCGGAACTCATTGCGGAGGGCACGCTCGCTCTGGAGATGGGGGCCACGTTGGAGGACCTCATGGTCACCATCCACCCGCACCCCACGCTGTCCGAAGCCATCATGGAAGCCAGTGAGGTAGCGGCTGGTTCAGCCGTCCACGTCCACGCGACGAAACGGTAGAGCTATGGTTGACTTCGCCTTTCCACCATACACATACGATGACGATCTGATCCGTGCCGCGCGCCGCGACGGACAGGCAAGGGTCCGAGTCTATCGGCTCAGGGACACGGTCGTGGTTCTCGGTTCAGGTAGTCGACCGGACGTGGAATTGCACCTTGACGCCTGCCATGCTGACCGCGTACCCATCCTCAGGCGCCGCGGGGGAGGGTGCGCCGTGGTCCTTGATCCGGGCAACGTGATTGTGTCCGTGGTCGTGACCGGGCTTCCGTTCGGCCACCATCGTCGACATTTTGACATGCTCACCAGTTGGCTGATCGCGGGCTTGGAGCGCATCGGCGTCTCCGGCGTTAGGCAGGCAGGGATATGCGATCTGATCCTCGGTGACAGGAAGGTCGGTGGTGCGTGCCTGCACCGCTCGCGCGAACCGACCTACCGGCGCGGACGATCCCATCATGGTTTTATGGGGTCATTGGCGGCAGTGGCCCCGGACACAGCGTGTCAGTGGTCGGGTGACACCGCTCGCGTCGTCTCCTCCATGGGCGCCATCACGAGCGGCGACATGGAGCACGTGGCCACACGTCTTCGCCGCGAATTGCAACCGCCGAGTCCAGAGGAACTATCCGAAGTCCGTGCCGACCGGTTTCCATCGGAAGCGGCTTGCGTTCGGTTTGAGCTTTAGGTATGGTAGACGCACTGTATGCTGGCATTGCTTCCTGAGTGAGCGTTCTGCGGCCGGAAGGGTCCAGAAGCATCGACCATTTGATAGTATGTCTCATTTTCTGTCTCTCACCCCTTCCGCTGGTGCTCGCCTTCGGGTATGCTCTGGAGGTTATTGATAGGCATCTGCATCCGCTCCGATAGCTCTTGACGGCAGAGGACGTGACATTAGGCACCGGGTTTGCTATAACTCTTGATAGCCGGTCTCAATTCGCGAGGTGACGTCTAAGGTCGGTTGTGGAGTGTGCCGATGCGTTTGATAGAGACTCGGTCTCATCTGGCGAAACGTGATGTGGTGCAAGCTGACGCGGAGCATCGCTTGGCTCTAAATGGCGGCGGTCTCCGTATTCTGAGTGGAGGGTGATGGCTGTGCAACTGGTCGCTTTGAAATCGGGACAGACCGGAGCGATTGCTTCCGTCTCCGCCGAAGGGTCGTGCGCGAAACGCCTGGCGGACTTTGGTTTCGTTTGCGGTGCGCGCCTGGAGATGGTGTGCGCCGGCGATCCCTGCATCGTCAGGATCGATCAGACGAGCGTGGGTTTGGGATCCGTCCACCAGCGGAACATAGACTTGACTCTCCACTAACGCTCCGTCAACGCTAATTCGATGGGTTGGCACATGTGGGACAGCGGCCCTCCGCTGTATTTGAGCAGCAACCCAGCCGAGGGCGGCTGGGCCACACGTTCCGCAGCCAACTCGTGACCTTCCGCGAACAGATCGATTCCCCTCCACGCACAAAGCGCATTGCCCTAGTGGGCAACCCGAACACCGGCAAGACCACGCTGTTCAATTCCCTGACCGGCTACCGTCAACGTGTGGGCAACTACCCCGGGGTCACGGTCGAACGCAAGACCGGCTTTTTGAAGACCGGGGGCTCTTCGGCGCGAATCGAAATCCTTGATCTTCCGGGAACCTATAGCTTGGCCGCCGGCTCCGCGGACGAGGGTGTAGTCCTGGATGTGCTCAACGGTCGCGCCGGCGGTGGCGCCGAGCCGGACGCCGTTGTCTGCGTGGTGGACGCGGCCAATCTGCAACGCAACCTGTTCCTTGTTAGCCAGATTCTTGAACTCGGCCATCCGGCGGTGGTCGCGCTCAACATGGTGGATCTGGCCCGCGCCGCCGGGTTGGAAGTCGACGTCGAGAAGTTGGCAACCATCCTTGGGGTTCCGGTCGTCGAGGTAGTCGCGCCTAAGGGAGTCGGCATTGCGGCGTTGAAAGAGGCGATCATCGAATCGCTCGATGCGCCGCCTCCCAATCGTTACGCTGAGTTCCCCGCCTGCATCCGTGAGGAACTCGAGGGCTTGGCTGCGTCGGTCGGACGAGGATGTGATGCGGCCGCGCCTACCACCAGGGTGGAGCTCCTGCAAGCGCTGCTCAACCCTGGAGGATACCACGAGGAGCGTCTCGTGCTTTGCCGCGGTGGGCGTGTGGCCGACGAACTTGGCGAGCGCCGGGAGCGCATCCGCGAAGCCGGCGAAGACGTCACGCAAATCGAAGCCCGTGTCCGCTATGCGTGGATCGATCTGATCCTTCCCGACGTTCTGACACGCCGGCACCCTCCCCGCCGCACGAGGTCCGACGCGGTTGATCGTTACCTGACGCATCCCGTGCTCGGCCTAGCGATCTTTCTTGTTTTGATGGTGGTCATGTTTCAGGCGGTTTTCACCTGGGCGGGCCCGGTGATGGATCTAATCGACGGCGCCTTCGCGGGCCTGGGAAACTGGGTGGGTGGCTTGCTGCCCCCTGGTGCTCTGCGGAGTCTGATCGCCAACGGGCTGTTCGCGGGCGTCGGCGCGGTGCTGGTTTTCCTACCGCAAATTCTGATTTTGTTCCTTTTCCTCGCCATTTTGGAGGATTGCGGGTACATGTCGCGGGCGGCCTTTCTGGTGGACCGCCACATGCGCCGCCTGGGGCTTAGCGGCAAGTCGTTTATTCCCCTGTTGTCGTGTTTTGCCTGCGCGATCCCGGGAATCATGGCCGCGCGCACGATCGAGCACCCGCGTCAGCGTCTGGTGACGATTCTGATCGCGCCCTTGATGACCTGCAGCGCGCGGCTGCCTATTTACGTCCTGATGATCGGCGCTTTCGTGCCCGCCACTTCGCTGTTGGGAGGGTTGATCGGGTTGCGGGCCGTGACCCTGCTGGTGATGTATCTGCTCGGTGTCGTTATTGCCATCCCGGTGGCGTTCATCCTGGGCAAGACCGTCTCCAAAGGAGAATCATTTCCTTTTCTCTTGGAACTGCCGACGTACAAGTGGCCCTCCGTCGGCACCGTGCTTTACCGCATGTACGCGCAGGGCAAAGCGTTCGTGATCCAGGCGGGAACTATTATCTTCGCCGTCACGCTCGTGGTTTGGGCGATGGGATACTATCCGCACCCCGCGTCCATCGCCGCGGATCACGAAGTACAGCGCGTCCAGGTCCGGCAGCACGTCGATCAATCACTGGAAGAGCGGCTAAGTGAGATTGATCGAGAGGAGGCCGGCTGCTACCTGCGTCACAGCCTCCTGGGGCGGATGGGTAGGTGGATCGAACCGCTGGTCAAGCCGCTGGGCTGGGATTGGCGCATCGGCACGGCGGTCATCGCCTCACTGCCCGCGCGCGAGGTGGTCATCGCTTCCCTGGGCACGATCTACAACCTCGGCGAGGAACAGGATGAAGCCTCCGTCGACCTGCGGTCCACGTTGCAGCGGTCCACCTGGCCCGACGGCCGGCCGGTCTTCAACCTGGCCGTCGCCTTGTCGATCATGGTTTTCTTCGCGCTGTGCTGTCAGTGCGGAGCGACCCTGGCGATCATCAAGCGCGAGACCAATAGTTGGCGCTGGCCTCTGTTTGCCTTCGGGTACATGACAGTGCTGGCGTATGGCGGGGCGCTTGTCACCTATCAGGTCGCGATTCGTCTGATCTGAATACCGTGCGTGAGTAAGAAGCTCTGACAGAACCGTCGCTGGACCGAGAATCCTTTCTCGGTCCTGGACTCGGCGGGAAAGGATTCCCGCGGGAGACCGGTGCTAGAAGGGATTCTCGCACCAGCGGTCGAATCGGAAGGAGTATCCGCGCGGGCTGAAGCCCGCGGCTCGCTTTGTTAGAGTATCTTAGTTCTCCGGGGGTAGCACCGCCAGGGCGCGGACGTTTGAGAGGCCCTCGGTGAGTACGTCCTCGATCTCGGTGCCGTCAAGGTTGGCCCGGCGGATGGCGTCGTGGTGTTCGTCGGCCCAATACATCTTGCCGTTTTCCAGATCAAGGGCGAGACCTCTGGGCTGATGGGTCGTGCTATCCACAAAAGTGTCGTTGCCCTGGATTAGCGTCTCCACGTTCCCACCGTCAAGGTCGGACCTTTGGATGCGGTTGTTCCAGCGATCGATCCAGTAGATCTTGCCGGCGGTGGGATCGAGTTGAAGGTCCCAAGGGATCGGTACGCCGTCGGTCAATTGGACAATAAGTTCCTCATCGGTTCCGTCGACATTGGCACGAAAGATGGCGTCGCGCAGGGAGTCCGCCCAGTACATCTTTCCGCCGTCGGGATCGACCGCGATGCCGACGGGATCGGCCACTTCGGGCCCGTAGGAGATGAGCCCCGTCTGGCCCGATCCGTCAAGTTCGAGGACCGCGATGAAATCGTCATACATATCCGTGAAGTAGAGCCTTCCGTTGACCAGGTCGAGGGCGACGGCCGTCGGGTGCGTCAGAGGCCCGAACAGGTCCTGCACGATTTCTCCCTCCAGCGTCGCCCGTCGGATCATCCCTCCACCTTGGTCCTCCGCCCAGTAGACGAAGCGGTTGATCGGATCGACGGCCATCCCCGACGGGTCGATCGGCGGGGTGATCCCCGCGACTACTGCGCGGTCTCCACCACTGTAATTGACTCGTTCGAGTGTGTTCGTCTCGATGTCGATGAAGAAGATCAGCCCGTTGGGATAACGCTTCACCGTCGAGCAGGCGTCCCCCGCGCCGTCCTCGTTGCGATCGAACTGATCGGGATTGGCGAGAAGCGGGCAGTTGTCGTCACAGTCTTGGATCTCGAGCCCGACACAGGGATTGTCCCCGGCAATGCCGGAGGCGTCCCCGTCATCGAGGATGCCGTCGCCGTCGTCGTCGTCGTCGCAGGCGTCGCCGAGGCCATCCTCATCGAAATCCCCCTGCTCGGGGTTGAAGACATCAGGGCAGTTGTCCTCGTCGTTGAGGACGCCATCACTGTCGTTGTCGTCGGGATCGTCGCAGGCGTCGCCCGCGCCGTCACCATCCGTGTCCGTCTGATCGGGGTTGGGAACCAGCGGGCAGTTGTCGATGTCGTCAGCGACTCCGTCTCCGTCATTGTCGTCATCGCAGGCGTCGCCGAGGCCGTCCCCATCGAGATCGGCTTGATCGGCGTTGGGCACGTCCGGGCAGTTGTCCCGGGAATCTGGGATGCCATCGCCGTCGGCGTCTTCCAGGGACTCGACGAACACGGCGGCGTAGTCGCCCAGGCGATCGGTGGCGACGTTGTGGGGGTTTTCCCCCGACGAGTCGTTGAGTCCCTCGAAACTCTCAAACACCCAGCCGTCTTCGGGTGTGGCCGTCAGTGTCGCCACCATGCCGGTGATCTCAATGGTAACGCTGCCCTGGCCGATGATCTCGCCGATGACCGGATCGGGCGGCGGTGGAGGCGCGCAGCCCGGCCACACGAGTGGAAGACAGGCCGCCGTGACCGCAAACAGTAGAAAGCGAGTTTTGGGATTCATCACTGGTTTCCAGTTGCCTACATTTCCACCAGACCGCCGGCGCCGCGGCGGGCGGTCTCCTGGGAAGCTGGGACCCGCCTTGGCAACGGCCTTGTCATCTTAATGGTTGGCGGTTCGCATGGAATTGTCAATCTTCGTCGCGGTGTCCCTGTTGGGGAGTGTGGGTGGATTCGGCGCCACCGAGCCGTGCCGTCTGCCGCAAACCGTCCTGATGGTGCCGGCGCGCGCCAACACTGATAACCCTGCCGGAGGTGTGACTGCAAGGCGGGCGGCGATTCATGCCGTGGGTTTCTACGGTGCGAGGGGATGTGCGCCGCAGTGTTGCCGGGGGGTGGCGGCTCGCGGCGGGGCCTTCGTCACCGTCGATGCGGCTTGGGATCGGGGTCGTCCCTGCCCTGTTCCAAGGTCTGCGGCCACCGGCCCTGCTGGGAGATTCCTCCCACTTGCGGTCAAGACATCCGGCAAATTCTGCCGACATTGACGAGTAATGCGTCAGGATGACGCGCGACATGAGGTCCCGGTACGCCGGGGCGGCTCAGGATGGGCGCTATGTCTTCGTGGATAGACATCCGAGAACGGGTGGCTGGCAAGTGGCAGATTCCGTTGCTGGCCGTCTCGGTCATTCTGCTGGCCGGTTCGTTCCTGTTCACCCGCCCCACGCCAACGACAACCCCGATCGATGAAGTGCTGAAATACCTGGACGCCTATGTGGCCGGCGGGTTGTACGACCGGGCTATCGAGTTCGGCGAGGCGGTCCTGGCAAGCGAGGGCCGGACTCCGCGCGACCTCGCGCGGGTGCATCTACGGGTGGCGCGGGCAAAGTTCGGACACTCCTTGGACAAGCGGGTCAAGACGCCGGACGCGGGAGATCAGGTCGTTGGGCACTACGACCAGGCACAGGCGCGGCGGGTGAAGCGCACGGCGGAGCACTTCGAGCGGATCGGGACGGCGCAGGAGTGGCTTCGTCGGTTCAGTGCCGCGGTCGAGTCGTATGAGAAGGCGGTTGCCGGGGGCGTAAAGAGCGAGCAAGACCTGCGCAAGCACGTGCTCGAGTTGCGCCGCGACAGGCTCCACGTTTCCTCCGAGACCTTCAGCCTGTTGCTCGATCAGTTCCTAAGCAAGATCGACGATCACCGGTTGGACCTGCGTCTGTGGGCGATCGAGGAAAAGCTCAACGCTTTGGACCTTGCCGGCGCAACCTCCCAGGCCTCTACCGTGCTCGCGCGCGAGAAGGAGCACTTCGGCGATTCGCAGTTCCATGATCGCTTCGCGTGTCTCGAAGCCCTGGTGATGTACAAATCGGGGCACCTTGACGAGGCGGAACGATATCTGCGGACGATCCGCAACCGGGTGGACGCCGCGGACGAAGCGCACGCGATGAGTGGCTGGCTGTTGGGCAAGGTGGTGCTCGGTGGCGAGAATCCGCAACGACCGTTGGAGGCGTTGTCTTTCTTCAAGGACGTGATCGGCGAACATCCGGAAAGCCCGTACGCGCTGGCGAGTCGGGTCGGGTCGGCGGAGGCGCTCGCGAGATTGCAACGGCACGAGGAGGCCCTGGAGGCCTATCGTTCGGCGATCGATGACCTCAAGCACGCGGGAAGCTCATCAGTCATAACGTTGGATGCCATCCGCGCGTCGTTGGGCGTGCTGGCGGAAGCGCAGCGGGTCGAAGGGCAGTTCCGGGCGGGCGTGGAGTACGCCAGACTGTCAAGCACCCTCGTGGATCGCCGGCAGGTGGAACGGGCCACCCAGGCGCTGGGGCGGCTGGCCTCTCTGTTGGGTCTGGAAGCGGACGATCTTCTCGCAAGGGCTGCCGCCCTTGGCGAGGAGGAGCGGGGCGGGGAAGAACCGCTGCTGACCGACGCGCGGAGGCGGTCGACCGAGGCGGCGGCGGTCTACCTGGAAATCGCGCGGATCAACACGCTCAATGAACGGCGCATGTCCGAGGCGAGTTGGCGTGCCGCGGAGTTGTACGAGCGGGCCGGGGATCGGAAGCGTGCGGCCAACCTGTACCGGCAATTCGCGCGCGAGCGGGCGGGTGATCCGCTGGTGCCGCGGGCGTTGTATCGTTTGGGTCGCATCCGACAGGAGTTAGGGGATTACTCCGGGGCCATCGAGGCGTTTAGAGAGTGTTCCACGCGCTTCGCCCACGTCATCGACGGGGCCAAGGCGCTCATCCCGTTGGCGGAGTGCTATCTGGCCAAGGGTGATTCGGGATATGACCTCGCGGAGAAGACCCTGGGATTGGTGTTGGATGACCCCGAGGTGTTCACGCCGGAGGCGCCCGAGTTCGCGGACGCTCTGCTTCTTCAGGGGGACCTGGATAATCGCGCGGGCCGGTACGAACACGCCATTGCGGTGTTCGAGGAATGGTTGCGGCGTTACGGCGAGCGGCCCCTGGATGCGCGGCAGGCGATGCGGGTGCGCTATCTGTTGGCGGACTCCAACCGGCAGAGTGCCTTGGCGCTGCAGCGCGAGCTTGAGGAAGCCGCCTGCTCCGGGCAACGGGCGCAGATGCGGGCGGACTCGACCGCGCGGTTGACTCGCGCCCGCGGGCTCTATCGTTCGCTCATCGCCGCGTACCAAGTGAGCGACGAGGCTGCCTTGGATCCTGTTGATCAACTCCGCCTCAAGCACGCCAGGCTCTACGAAGCGGACTGCCTCTTCGCGATGCAGGCCTACAAGCAGGCGCTGAAGTTGTACGAGGAGGCGGCGGGGACCTACCAGGATTCACCCACGGCCTTGGCGGCTTATGTCCAGATCATCAACTGCCACGTGTTCTTGGGGCGACCCACCGAGGCGCGGGCGGCGTTGGCGCGGGCGGAGATTCTGACCGACCGGATTCCGGACAAAGCTTTCGAGAAGTCACTTTCGCCCGAAAAGCGGGCGGATTGGAAACGCTACTTCAAGTGGCTCTTAGAGGCGGAGCTGTTTTGACCCCCGGGCCATGAGGATACCTATGAACGATCGCGAAAAAGACCGGGATACGGCAAGTGCCGCCGCGCGGACTAAAGCCCGCGGCTTGCTGGAGGTCGACTCGTCTCAGCGCATCCTCTCTTTGCTGCGGGCGCAGGCGACGCTCTACGAAAAGCTGGAGGCATGCGCGACCGGCCAACGAGCGCTCATCGAGTCAGATGACGTGAAGCCGCTGCTGACCATGCTGGGCGACCGCCGGAGAATCACCGACGCGTTGACGGAGGTTTCCGAGAGGCTACGACCGGTTCGCGAGCGATGGGACGAGTTCCGCGCGTTCTTCACTCCCACGGAAAAGGACCAGGCGGAGCAGTTGATCGACGAAGCGAAAGAACGCATGTGCCGCCTCATGGACCAGGACGAGACGGATGCCCGCCTGCTTGCCGCGAAGAAACAGTTCACCGCCAAGGCGTTGGGCGCCGTTCACGCAAGGTCCCAGGCGATTACCGCCTATCAAGTATCCAACGACCAGGCGAGACGTTCGCACAGTCTGCAAGAGGAATCATGACCACCGCAACGACCGCACCATCTACGAGCGAAACCCAGGACCTGGGGAGCATCATCCGCTCCTATCACGAGGTGACCGAGCGGCTCAAGCAGTCCCACGAGATGCTGAGCCTCGAGGTGTTTCGACTGCGGGAGCAACTGGACGAAAAGAACAGGGAACTCGCGCGCCGTGAGCGCCTGGCGGCGCTGGGAGAGATGGCGGCGGGTGTCGCCCACGAAATTCGCAACCCGTTGGCGGGGATTGAACTCTACGTTTCCCTGCTCGAAAGCGACCTGACCGATCAGCCCGAGCAACTGGAACTTGTGCGGCGTATCGGTTCTGGGGTCCACAACCTGGAGGGCATCGTCAACGATACGCTCTCGTTCGCCCACGGCGCCGAGCCGACTCTGCTGCCGGTCCCTTTTTGGGAGATTGTTGATCGCGTCGTCGCGCAAGCGCAGCCGCGGGCCGACGCGGTGTCGGCCCAGATCGAGGTCGATGATCGCTTGCGCGCGGTTGTGCTCTTTTGCGATGCTTCACAGATCGAACGGGCGCTGCTCAATCTTGTGTTCAACGCGATTGAAGCGGTCGGGCGGGACGGGCACGTGCGTATCGCGGACGGAGGGCGAACCGCGGACAAGCGCCACGCGCGGATCGTTGTCGAGGACGACGGTCTGGGCGTCGCGGCGGATCAACTCGATAAGGTGTTCACCCCGTTTTTCACAACGAAAGACACCGGCACCGGCCTGGGACTGGCCATCGTGCATCGCATCCTGGAAGCGCACGGCGGCTGGATCAAGGCGGGTAATCGTAAGGACGGCGGGGCGGTGTTTACCATGGCGGTGCCGCTACCCGTTGATTCAACGCCGGACAGGCAGGGGCACGCGGGGGAATCCGCGCGGGCTAAGGCCACACGGCTCACAGAGGAAGGAAAGGATTAGATGGCCCGGATTTGTGTCGTCGACGACAAGGACATTGTGCGGGATTCCCTGGCGGCCACGCTGACGCGCGAGGACCACAACGTGGAGACCTTTGCCGATCCGCTCGTGGCTGTGGGCGAGATCAAGAGCAATCGTTTCGACGTAGTGCTCAGCGATTTGAAGATGCCGCGCTTGGACGGGCTGGGCTTGATCTGTGATCTCAAGGCGGCGGGTTGCGAAACGCCGATCATCCTGATGACCGCGTTTGCCACGATCTCGACGGCCGTCGAGGCCATCAAACTCGGGGCCTTTGACTACATCCAAAAACCGTTCGAGGCCCAGCAGATTGCCGTGCTGATTGAAAGGGCGCTGGAGCACGTCCGCTTGCGAAAGGAAAACGAGGCGCTACGCGCCTCGATTGACGAGCTGCGCAACCGGCGGGAGTTGGTCGGTCCCGGACCCGTGATGGCGGCGCTTCTACAAAAGCTCGATCAGGTGGCGACGAGCCACGCGACGGTGTTGCTGACGGGGGAGTCGGGCACGGGCAAGGAGTTGGCCGCTTCTTACGTCCATCGCGCGTCGCCGCGCGCGAACCGTCCGATGTTGTGTCTGAACTGTGCGGCCCTGTCGGCGAATCTGCTCGAGAGCGAGCTGTTCGGGCACGAACGGGGTGCGTTTACGGGCGCGGACCGGACGCGCAAGGGACGCTTTGAGTTGGCTGACGGGGGCACGCTGTTGCTGGACGAGATATCGGAGATGGCCCTGCCGTTGCAGGCCAAGCTGCTCCGCGTGCTGCAAGAAGGGGAGTT
>JAUWNF010000399.1 GCA_030612785.1 Phycisphaerales bacterium | reverse complement strand
GCCATGTATTAGTGGCTACACCGCCGCCAAAAACAGAGCTAATATCTTGCCAAACAGGAACTTATACATTCCGCCCAGGGGAACATCCGTTTCAGGGTGCCGCGAAGCGGCATGACGACTGTGGGTGAGAAATCCGGGCTGGGAGCGGTCTCATTTCCCGTCCGTCTGAGGTAACATGCCGGGCATGACCCCGCTGGGATTAGCCAAGAGCGTCCGCAGCCTGAACCGCGTCCGCCGGATTGCCCGCGTGCTGACCGAGCACGGATTCGGGCACATCGTTAACCGTCTGAACTTGACCCGGTACGCCTCCTTCCTGGAACTGCGTCGTCCCGCACCGAGGGAGCCGGCCAGCCCCGGTCAGATCGGCGAACGCCTCGCCGCGGTTTTCAACGACCTGGGGCCGACGTTCGTAAAACTCGGCCAACTGCTGACCACGCGCCCGGATCTCCTGCCGCACGACGTGCTCGTCGGCCTGCGCACCTTGCAGGACCAAGTGGAGCCGTTCGACAGCGCCACGGCCATGGGCATCATCGCCGAGGACTTGGGTGTTGAGCCGGCGATCTGCTTCGGCTCCATCGATGGGGCGCCTTTCGCCAGTGGATCGATCGGGCAGGTGTATCGCGCCTCCACCACGGACGACATGAAGGTGGTGGTGAAGGTCAAGCGTCCGGGGATCGAGGAGACGATTCGCCTGGATATGCACATCCTGAAGTGGCTGGCCGACGCGCTGGAAAGGTATGTGCCCGAGGTGGCGGTGTTCAAGCCGGTCCTGTTGGTGGAGGAATTCGAAGAGGCGATCCTTCGCGAGATGGATTATGTGAACGAGGCCGCCAGCACCGTGCGCTTCCACGAAGCGTTCGAAGACGATCCACACGTGAGCAGCCCGCAGGTGCGCTGGGACCTGTGCGGACCACGCGTGCTCACCCTCGAGCAGGTCGCCGGGCGCAACGTCGACGCGGTGCTCCGCGACGGCGAGGGAAAGATCAACCGCAAGCTGCTGGCGGATCGGCTGACCAACGCATACCTGAAGCAGTTCTTTGAACTGGGCATCTTTCACGCCGATCCGCACCCGGGCAATATCCTGATTTCCCCACCGGCACAGATCGCGCTGATCGACTTCGGGCAAGTGGGCGTCGTCAGTGATGAACTGGCCCACCAACTCGTGGTCTTGCTGGTGGCGGGCATCGCGCGGGAGATCGACCTGGTGGTGGACACCCTGGCGGACATGAAGGCCTTAGGGCCCCGCGCGGACCGCACGCAGCTTGCCCGCACGTTGCGCCGACTACTGGACAAGTACTACGGCCTGCCGCTGAACCGGGTCGACTATCACACGTTTTTCTCGGAGATTTCGGAGGTTTTGCGTCAGCAGGACGTTACCGTGCCTCGAGACATAGTGGTGCTGTGCAAGGCGTTGGTCACCATCGCGGGTGTGGCCATGCAGCTCGATCCCGAGATCGATCTGGTGGCGATGCTCAAGCCGCGGCTACGGCGGATGGTGGCGGAGCGCTTGGCGCCGAACCGACTACTCCGTGGGCTGGGAGTTTCGGCGTGGCATTTGTTCAGCATCCTGCGCTCGGCCCCGCGGCAGTTGCGTACGGCGCTCCAGCGGCTCAGCCTGGGGCAATGGCAACTGACCATCCGGCACGAGAACCTGGACCGTCTGACCAGCGAGATGGACCGCTCGAGCAACCGCCTGGCCATGTCCATCGTCATCGCGGCGATCATCGTGGGCAGTTCGGTAGTAGTCAGCACGGACCCGGAGGTGAAGATCTTCCGTATCCCGTTGCAGGCCTTCGGCGTGGTGGGATACCTGTTTGCGGGTATCATGGGGGTGGCCCTGCTGTGGGCCATCTTCCGTAGCGGTCGGCTGTCCTAACGATTGGCGATTGCAGATTGGGGATTGGGGATTGGGGATTGGTTAGAACAGCATACCCATCCGCCACCCTAACCAGACGGCGAAGACGGTCAGGGTCGGCAACGCCAGCGCGTACATCAAGACGATCCGCGTGGCGTGGAGCCAAGAGCGAACCAGTTGGCGGGTGAAATCCGAGCGCAATGCCCCGACCCACATCGTCCCGGCAGCGAGGGCCAGTCCGCCACTGATGCCCCCTAGGGCCAGCACGTAGCCGCGCGACCCGCGGCCGGCGCAGGCGTAGCGCGTAGCGACCTCAACGGCACAGCCCAAGACCACCAGGACCGCCAGGAAAACGAGCTTGCACGACTGTAGATTGGCGGCAGCGACAATCGTGCGGGGCGCCTTGGCGAACTCCGGCAACCCCTTGCGAATCTGTGTCCATAGCCCCACCTGGGCGACGTAAGCCCAAACGAGGACCAACCATGCGAAAGCCCCAACCCCTACCCAAAGGACCTCAGGGCTCCAATTCCAGAGCACCCGGTAGGAAGAACTCGTCCGCCTAGCCGGCGACCGGATCCGCCGGTATTCCGCGCTTCCCCAGTACTTCGGGTCGCTCGAAGTGCGCCTCGTCTCGGTGGCCTCGCTGAACGACCGATACGCAGTGACGGTCTCGGTCCAGAAGAGCGTCTTCGCTTGGGGATCGGCCTGGTCGTAAAGTTGCCTGACCCATATCTCTTCCACCACCACCGAATCGGTGGCGACCAGCGCCGCAAGCACGATCGCCAGGCTAAGCCCGAGATTGCGAAGCAGTACGCCGAAGGAGCGCCGGACATCGCCGGGACGATCCAGCGCCCACCACCAACCGGGAGGATGTTTGGCAATGGGCCGGGCCATCAAGGCCCACAAACGCCGCCGCGAGCCGACGAGGTCCCACACTTCCCGGCGAAGGGCCTCGGGCACGCTGACCATGCCGCATTCAGGGCAGCGGGATCCTTCGGGCAGGCCGGTAAGGTTGTAGCGGCAGTAGAGACACCGCGGAGCATTATCAGTCATGTCGCGGTGCCTCTTTGTGTCACTGCTCGGTTAGTGAATACGGACACGCACCATTGCTGAAATCGTTCGTCCGATCATACGCCTGATTCTCGGCTTGCCCTGCGCGGCATTCTCGGACACCGGAGAATGGCTCGGTAAAACTGCGGTGGCGGTTTGATTGCCGATTCCTGCGTGCCTAGCATAGCACGACGCCGCAAGAAACGCACCCGGCGGAAAACCGCACGGATTTGCGGCGGCACGGTGACGCGAGGTTGAGGGACCACTGCGTATCCGGCGAAACATGGGGAGAGAGAGCATGTCATTATTCGTTCGTCTATGCTGCATCCTGGGAATCGTTACTTCGGTGTCCGTCGCCAGCGCGGCGACGATCACGGCGACCATCACCGCCGACAATCACTACGCTCTTTACACCGGCACGGAGGACGGTGCTTCGGTCGCGTTGATCGGGGGCAATGAATTGGGCGCCGGGGGAGCGCCGGGCACGTACAACTGGAGCGCAGCCGAGACCTACAGCTTCTCCACCGATGATCCGTTTGTCTACCTCGCCGCCTGGAGTGACGATCGTGTGGCACAGGGGTTGCTCGCGGAGATCACCGTCGACGGGATAACGCTGCTGAGTGGTGACCTGCCGTGGACCGTCTTCGCTACCGGCATTGACCAGGATGATGGCGACCCGTACCCCACCGAAACCGAAATGAGTGACCAGATCGCCCTGGCGACGTGGGAGGCGGTGGCTGTGGGGGACAATAATGGAGTCGCACCTTGGGGAACCATCGACGGAATTTCGGCGTCGGCCCGGTGGATGTGGCACGCCTCAGCGAAAGACGTCGACGCCTTTAACGGAGGATACGACCACGACGAATACCTGATCTTCCGAGCGTCGCTTCCCGAACCCTCCTCAGTAGCTCTGTTGCCCATAGGAGCAATCGCGACTATTCACACGGTACGACGGCGACGAGGGGAAGCCCGGATGCAGCGGAGCGACGACCTGCTGATTCGTTTGCGGTTAACCGTGTCGATCGAGCCGCGGGATTACCCGCGGTGACACAGATTGCTCTCTCTATCACCCGATCCGATTCCCAGTCGGATCTTTGAGGAAGAGTGACGATGTTCGTCCTCTTCCTCGTTTTTGTGCACTTTGTAGCGGCCTGCGGCT
>JAUWNF010000074.1 GCA_030612785.1 Phycisphaerales bacterium | reverse complement strand
CGCCCCCCCCCCCCCCGGGGGGGGGGCGGATGCCCCCCCACAGCCGCGTGCCCCCCACCCCCCGGCCCCCCACCGCCCCCCGCGCCCGGCCCCCCCGCGGGCCGTCGGCCTGCGAGCCGCAGGCCGCTACAAGAACCGGGTCGTCAGACAGAGCCTAGGATCTGTCACCGGTACCATACCCACGTAATACTGCGGGTCGGCGTTGGCGAACAACGCCGGCCCGTCGCAATGATGGCAGCATCCATTGGCCAAGGACGTTGCATCTCCGCGTCAGGCTTGTCGTGTGTCAGCCTTCGGCCGAAGCCGCGGGGGCGGACTCGGGCGAGGCCTCCGCGACCTCCGCCGTGTGAACAACGTCGGTCAGTTCATCGGCGGTCATGACCTTGTCGATGTCCAGCAGGACTTTGACCGCGTCGCCGACCTTGCCTATCCCCAGGATGAACGACGTATCCACCGAGCGGGTCATTTTACAATCTCGTGATTTTGTTCTGACGGGATTTCGGCAGCGAGACCGCGGGAGGAGTTATCGGCCGCGGAGCTTCCCCTTCCAAAGCCACGGGGGTATGATGGGTCCCAAGTGGACTTCGTGCCGTGCGACCGAGGCGGCTTGAAACGCTCACGTGTTCCACGGCCGGCGACCGATATTCGTAAGGTTGAGGTCTGCCTTCTTGCCGGGGGCGACCATCCGTTGTGTCACACCGCAACTTGCTGGAGTGGTTATGATGCACCAGACGACCCGACTCGCTTTGGCTCTGTTGCTCGGCACGGCCTGGGCGGTCGTCTCGGCTTCCGCGAGGGCCCAGGAGGCGCCTCCCGAAGAGAAACCCCAAGAGCCGCCGCCGGCCGAGACGGAACAACAGGAACCGCCGCAAACCGACGACTCCAAGGACCAGCCCCCAACCGAAGGCGCGGACGACGCCTCGGTGCGCACACCGGCGAAAGTGTCCGCGGAGGACGTACTCAAAGCGTTCCAGAAGGATCGCCCGACGCGGGTTCCCATTGCCCCGTCGGCGAGATCCGACGAGCCACCTCTCGGAGTTGGTCCGCCGGGGACCGGAACCAGCCGCCGTCTGCCGGATGGTTTCTTCCTGGTCGATCGGGTCGGCCGGGTGGTCAAGGCCGAGGACTGGTATGTATTCACCTTTGAGAGCTACAGCGAGAGCCATCCCGAACCGCCGATGAAATTGCTGCCCAACCAACTGTTGGAACGGATGGTGCTCGAATCGGAAAGCGCGACCGACAGCACCACGTTCATCGTGTCGGGAGAAGTGACCGAGTTTATGGGTGAGAACTACCTCCTATTGCGGAAACTGCTGCGTCGCCGTAGCCTGGGTAATCTGGAGAAGTGACTTGGCGTCCTGCCGGTAAACCGGAGCCGAGAGTCGCACATGCTGTTGACGATCGACAAGTCGGGCGCGTTCCCCGTCGCGAGAATGACTGGCGAATGGCGGGCCACCGACGAGCAGGAGTATCGCGATGAGCTTCATCCCCTGGTGGCTGAGACTGGGGCGAGGCTGATCATCGATTTGAGCGGATTGGAGATGATCGACTCTTCGGGTCTGGCGGAGTTGATCGGCGTGGTGACGCACGCGCGGCTGGCCGGCGCCCGGGTTTTGTTGTTGGCTCCGTCGGGCTTCGTGCTCGGCGTCCTGGAGATCACCAATCTCGACAAGTGGTTCGAGATTTGCGCTGACCTGGACGAAGCCGCCAGACTGCTGGCCGAAGGTTAGGTGCCCGGACATCCGAAGCCGGCCACCAGGGACGTTAGGAGGCTGTTATGGGACTAGTCGCACTTTTTGTAGGTATGTTCGTGTGGCTGTTTGTGATCCTGGGCAGCGCCGCCCAGCCCTAAAGGACTTGTCGATTTAATCGTCCGTGGTGCTCCCAGATGTAGCGGCACCCCTTGTGGGTGACGAAAAACGAAGGAGCGCCGCCCACAAGGGGCGACGCTACATATTAAATCGATAGCCCCTAAAGGCGCGGCACTGACGAGCGGTGGATTTCCCCAGCGTGCTGAAGCGCGGACCGGCGCGTGGGGGGAGTTGTTCTTGAACAGTTGTCATGCAACGCGGCGACTTGCCGCGCACCTGTACGTCACGAACACCTCATCCGACATCCCGGTCGGCGAGTGGAAGGCAATCATGCGAAGTCAAGGGGTTTTGTTGGTGTGGACCGTACTGGCCGTGGGGCTGTGCGGGGGCTGCGAAAAGCCTAGCGAGGAGATTTCGCTGAGCGCCGAGCCGAATTACTCAGCCCCGTTGCCGGTGGGCGAACTCGCCCTACGCAAAGTCACCGATCCGGCGCGCGTTCCTGATTTCGCACCCGCGTTCATCTTCCAGACCGGGCTGGCCGAGGCGGTCGAGCGCAGCATGAACTACCTCTCCAAACCGTCGTCAACCGCCTACTTCCCCTACGGCGAAGTCACCCACCAACATGCGGTGGTTAGCTTGGAGACCTTCCGTGAGGTGTTGGCTCAGGCCCGCAGCGGCGCGGAACTCGATTCCCTGATCCGAGAACGCTTCGACGTATACGAGTCGGTGGGCTACGACGGGACGGGCGTTGTGTTCTTCACCGGCTACTACTGCCCGATCTTTGATGCCCGCCTGGTCCGCGACGAGGAGTTCAAGTATCCGCTCTACGGGCTGCCCGACGACCTGGTGAAAGACTCCGAAGGCAACTGCAAAGGACGACGCTTGCCTGACGGAACCATAGTGCCGAACTATTACGACCGCCGGGATATCGAGATGCGGCTTCCCCTGGCGGGCCGGGAAATCGTCTGGCTGCGCGACCCCTTCGAAGCCTACATCGTCACCGTGCAGGGTTCCGCCAAGCTGCGCCTGGAGGACGATAGCTTCTTCGAGATCGGGTACGTGGCCAACAACGGCTTCGACTACGTGCCCATCGGGCTCAGGCTGGTCGAGGATGGCAAGATTCCTGCAAACCGGCTTTCGCTTCAGCGGATGATCGACTTCTTCAAGCTGTACCCCAACGAAGTCTCATACTACACCCACATGAACCCGCGCTATGTGTTCTTCATGCCCAAACCCGGCGGGCCGTTCGGCAGCCTCAACGAACCCGTAACTCCCTACCGAAGCATCGCCACCGACAAGGACATCTATCCGCGAGCGTGTGTGGCCTTCGTGCAAACCACGCTGCCCGCGTGGGAAGATGGACGCATCGTTCAGAAGGGCTATCACGCCTTCGCGCTCGATCAGGACACCGGCGGCGCCATCCGCGCCCCCGGGCGCTGCGACGTCTTCCTCGGCACCGGGGACGCCCAGGGTGAACTCGCCGGTCGCACCAGCGCCGAAGGCCGGCTTTATTACATTTTCCTGAAGCAATAGACGCCCCGTCTCTTCATTGGCATGAGCCCCGAGCGCGAGCGCAGGGTTTACTCACCGGGCCGCACGTGGCGGTCCCACATGGCCAGCATGAGCAGCATCCACACGCGCGTGCCCCACCGGCGAGGGTCTAGCCTGGTCTGTTCCCGCACGAGACATTCGAGGTAGGAACGGTCGCACAGGTCGGCGAGCAAACCCCCGGGTGACAGCAGCAGATCGTCGCGCGCCTCGCGCAAGTCCTCGCGCAGCCAGCGCACCAAGGGCACCTCGAATCCGCGCTTGGGGGCCACCCGGATCGGGTCCGGTAGATAGCGCTCGGCCAAGGCACGCAGCAGCGGCTTGGTCTGCCGCCCGCTCAGCTTGACGCCCTCGCGATAGTGCGACGCGGTGTCGATCAGCACGTGGTCGAGCAACGGCGAGCGCGTCTCCAGACCGTGGGCCATCGAGGCGATGTCCATCTTGACCAGCAAATCGTTCGGCAAACTAATGGCGAAGTCGAGCGCGAGCATGCGATCAACCATGCCGAGGTCGTTAAGTTCCAAAACCCATCGAGCCGCAGGCTTCAGCCCGCGCGAACCTTCTTTTTCTGCTGACTCACGCCAGAAATTGGGGTTGAGCAGTGCGTGCAACTCCGTCTCGGAGAAACCATCCACCGACCACGCCAAGTAGCGCTCATCAGGCTCCAGCCCCAAACCGCGGATCATGCGATGGGCGAAGGCGTATCTCGTGCGTAGGCGGCGCGGCGCGGGCAAGACCGCACCGGCCAACTGCCATAGCGGTCGCGACCACGGACCATCGAGAAGGCGCAGCTTCGCGTTCAAACGCGCCGCCAGGTAACGCCGGTATCCGCAGAAAACCTCGTCACCCCCGTCACCGTTCAGGACCACCTTCACGTGCTCCCGAGCCGCCTGGGAGACGTAGTACGTCGGGATCGCGGAGGAGTCGGCAAAGGGCTGGTCGTAGGCGGCGGCGATCTTCGGAAGAACGTCCGCCACGTCGGGCTTGACCAGCACCTCCTGATGGTCGGTGGCATAGCGCTCCGCTACCAGACGTGCCAGTGGGCGCTCGTCGTACGAACCGTCCTCGAAGCCGACCGTGACTGTCTTGAGCGGGCCGGAGGCCTCTTGGGCCGCCATAGCTGTGATGATCCCGCTGTCGATCCCGCCGGACAGAAACACGCCGACCGGCACGTCTGAGCGCAAGCGTAAGCGGACGGCCTCGCGCAGACCGAAGTCCACCTGCTCGACAGCCTCGGCGAACCCGGTCTCTACCTTGGGTAGCATCTCGAGCCGCCAGTAGCGCCGCCTGCGCGCAACGCGACGGTCGCGAATCACGATCAACTCCGCCGGCTCGAGCGCGCGAATCCGGCGGTAGATGGTAGCAGGTGCGGGGATTGCCATCCAGGTCAAGTAGTCCACCAGCGCCTGGTAGTCGAGGTCCAGGCCGGTCGCCCGAGCAGCCAGTAGGCCCTTGATCTCCGAAGCGAAGATGAACTCCCGGTCGGTTTCGGCGTAGTAGAGCGGCTTCTTGCCGGCACGGTCGCGGTAGAGCACCAACTGCCGTTCGGCCTCGTCCCAGATGGCGATGGCGAACATACCGCGCAGGTGCTCCACGGCATCGACGCCGTGGTCTTCGTAGAGATGGACGATTACCTCGGTGTCGCTGTTCGTGCTGAAGCGGTGCCCGCGGGTGACCAGGTCGTCGCGCAGCTCACGGTAGTTGTAGATCTCGCCATTGAAGACCGTTACGACCCGGCCGTCCTCGTTGGCGATGGGCTGGCGACCGCCGGCGAGATCGATGATGGAGAGCCGGCAACTGGCCAGCCCGATCCCGTGCGTACGGTTGGTCCAGAAGCCGTCCTCGTCAGGCCCGCGGTGCCGCAGCGACTCCGCCATAGCCCGCAGGCGCTGCAGGTTGGCGTCTCCCCAAATGCCGGCAATACCGCACATAAGCTATTCCGCACCCTTGCCCAGGATAACTGGGTGACGGGGGGCGTCAAACCCGGGTGGACTTCAGGTAGCCAAACCGCTAAGATGCCTCGTCCTTCAGATCGAGTGCGCCGGACAAACCAGCCGCGACTGGTAGAGAGCGGCAATGGGTTGGTCTGACCGGGCGGCAGGGTGCCACCCATCAGTTGCGAGGAGTTTTTCGGAGATTGCAGGAAAAGGCAAAGGAAACCAACAATGATTAAACCTCACGGATCGGAAACGCTTAATCCACTGTATGTCGTCGACGAGACGCAACGTGCCGCGCTGCTTAAAGAGGCCGAAGGCCTGCCCAGCCTGGTGATCTGCTCGGCGGCCGCCGCCAACGCCGTAATGCTCGGCAGCGGCTACTTCAACCCGCTCACCGGCTACATGAACGTCACCGAAGCCATGAGCGTCGCCGAGAAGATGGCCTTGCCCAACGGGCTCTTCTGGCCGACGCCGGTCATGAACGTAGTCAAGGCGGAGCAGGTCACCGACGACATCCGCAACGCCAAGAGAATCGCCTTGCGCGACCCCAACGTGGAGGGCAATCCGGTCCTCGCCGTGATGGAAGTGCAGGCCGTCGAAAAAATTTCTCCTGAGCAGATGAAGACCCTCGTCGAGCAAACCTTCCGTACCCAGGACACCGAGCATCCCGGGGTGGCGGCGTTTACGTCGGTCGGCAACGTGGCACTCTCCGGCCCGATCCAGGTGCTCAACTTCTCGTATTTCGAGAAGGATTTCCCCGGAACCTTCCGCACCGCCTGGCAGATTCGTGACGAAATCGCCCAGGCCGGCTGGGAGAAGGTGGTCGCGTTCCAGACCCGTAACCCCATGCACCGGGCCCACGAAGAGCTGTGCAAGATGGCCAAGGAAGCCGTTAACGCCGACGGCATTCTCATACACATGTTGCTGGGCAAGCTGAAGAAGGGCGACATCCCCGCGGACGCGCGCGACGCCAGCATTCGCAAGATGGTCGAGTTGTACTTCCCGCCCAACACGGTGCTAATCACCGGGTACGGGTTTGACATGCTCTACGCCGGCCCGCGCGAAGCGGCGCTGCACGCGGTCTTCCGTCAGAACTGTGGTTGCACGCACCTGATTGTCGGGCGCGACCATGCCGGCGTCGGCAAGTACTACGGCCCGTTCGATGCCCAGGCCGTCTTCGACGACATCCCTAAAGGCGCCCTGGAGATAGAGATCTTCCGCGCCGACCACACCGCCTATTCCAGGAAGCTGAACAAGGTGGTCATGATGCGCGACCACCCGGACCACAAACCGGAAGACTATGTCTTCCTTTCGGGAACCAAGGTGCGCGAGATGCTGACAGCCGGCGAAGCTCTGCCCGAGGAATTCGCCAGACCCGAGGTGGCGGCCATCCTCGCCAAGCACTATCAGAGCGAGGCGGGCGAATAGCAGTACAGCGCAAAGTTGCGGGCTTTTGTGTAGCGGCCGGCGCCCCCGCCGGCCGAACGGCCTGCGAGACGCAGGCCGCTACAAAGCGGCGGCTACCTTGCGCTATAGGGGCTGTCGGTTTAGTCATTCGTGACGCCCTCAGATGTAGCGTCACCCCTTGTGGGTGGCGAAAAACGCAGGTGCGCCGCCCACAAGGGGCGACGCTACAGATGAAATCGACAGCCTCTCACGGTCGCGGTTCAGATTGTTGATTGTCTCCTCGGAGCACGTCACGCGGCGCGGCGTCAGTCCGTCTCCTCTTCCGCCTGTTCGCTGTCCTGGTCGCGTGTTTTTTCGGGCTTTGTTGTTGGGGTGTCACGCTCTGAGGGCGGCACGGGCGCCTTCTCGGGGGTTTGCATTTGCTCCCGTGCCTTTTCCAACTTCGCCAGGAACTTCTCCGCCAATTCCGGACCCAGTTCGCTGGGCAGTTTGGGACTCACCTGTTCGATGAATTGTTCGATTACCTGAGGACTTTCTTGCGACCGGTCGATTTCCTTCATCGCGTCCCTTACGATTGTGCCTACTGTCGCCCGCTGTTCCTCATCCATTTCGAGTTCGGCCACAGCGCGACGCACCGCGCGCATGAACTGGGGCATCGCCCCACCCCGGGCGCTTCGGGCGCGAACCTGCCGTACCAGACGCCGGAACTGCGCAACCTGTTCCTCGTTGAGCACCTCGCCGACATCCCTGATCAATTCGCGATTCATCCGGCCCAGGTCTGCCAAGTCTCCCCCACTCGCGCCCCGCCGCAGCTCACGAATCTCCCGGTAGAATTTGAGAGCTTGCTCACGATCACCGGCTTCCCGTGCGGCATGCGCTTTGCGCTCCAACTCACGGATGCGCTCCCGCTGATCTTCCTGATCCCCCTGTTCGGGCTGCTCGGCGGCCATCTTTTTGACCACCTCGAGGTGGTCGGAAAACAACTTCGCAATCGCCGCGCGCTGTTCCTCGCCCAGATCGAGCTCGGCTTCGACTTTGTCGCGCAGTTGCTCGGCGAAGCGTATTTCCGCGCCGAGCGGATCGCGATGGCGCTCCATGCGCGCGCGCCTCTCTTCGCGCTCTCGACGTTGCCGCTTGCCATCCGTCTCGTCACCCGCGACAGCCGATGCGCAGAACGCTGCCACACCCAGGCAAACCACAACCATCACCCATAGTCGTCTTTTCATCGAACGATTCTCCTGGTAAAAGGGCTCCTTTGACCCGATACGGTTATTCAGCAACTGGTATTCTAACGAGAAGAACGATGCGGATCGACGACTATTGCGGTAGTAATCGGCGACCGGTCGCTTGTTACCGTAATCTCCTGTAAATCATGCACTTACTAATCGTGATGGCGTTCGGGTTGTTGATTTGGCGTACTGATCAGCAACCCTTTTCTCCGCCGATCCACAGCGGCATCCTGTCCGTTGCTGTAGTGGCGTTCCAGGTCATATTGTGGTGGGTGGCGGCGCGGTTAAGCTCGTCGTACGCTCTGCGGCGCCTGCGCCCCAACGGTGCCGGCGTAGACGCCGCCCAGTACACCTACCACCATACATCACTGGTGCTGCGCATCCTTGTCTTTGCGGGATTCGCGGCCGACCTCTTTCTGACGCGCTGGCCACAGACTATTGAAGCAATCAGGCCGATCCCACCGTGGTCCGCAATCGCCGATTTGATCATCATCAGCCCGTTCCTGATCACCGTGGTGGCGGTTTGGCAGGCCCAGTTCCCCATCGACCACGCCCTGCGCAAATACGTGTCCGGACTCCGCGCGTGGGAAGGTGGACATCGCACCGGCGTGTGGAGCTTCGGCGAGTATCTCTCCTTTAACGTTCGCTACCAGATGCTGACCGTCGCCGTGCCCATGACGGTCATCCTGCTGACGTATCGACTTTGCCAGCACCACCGCCGCCAACTAGCGGACGCGCTACTGTTCCCATGGGTTCCGGACGCGCTCCTCGCCCTGGTCGCGGCGGCAGTCTTCATCCTTGCCCCGGTGCTCCTGAAATCCATTTGGGCGACCTCCCCGCTCCCAGCCGGTCCGTTGCGACAGCGGCTCGAGGAGGCTTGCCGGCGTACGGGGCTGCGCTGCCGGGACATTCTGGTCTGGGACAGCCACGGCATGGTAATCAATGCCGCCGTGATGGGCATTTTCGCCCGGTTCCGGTATGTACTGCTCTCGGACGGGCTTTTGGAGGGGCTGAAGGAAGAAGAAATCGAGGCGGTCTTCGGGCACGAAGCCGGCCACGTGCGCCACCATCACATGCAGTACTTCCTCCTGTTTGCTCTGGTGAGCATTCTGCTGGTCTCGGGCGTGATGGAGGTCATTGTGCGCTTGTCCTGGGGCCCGCGGGCACTGTTCGCGTTGAGTGAGACGGCCATTCAGGGGATTGGTCTGGGCTTGATTGCCCTGTTCTGGGGTGTGGTCTTCGGCTGGTTGTCACGGCGGTTCGAGCGCCAGGCCGACGTCTTTGGCGTCCGTTGTGTAAGCCCCGCCGACGCCCCGTGCGGTGATGCGTGCGGGGTTCACCCGGTCGATGGCTGCGAGCCGGCGCGGGGGCATCCCCTCTGTGTAGCCGGTGCGAAGGTTTTCGTCACCGCGCTGGACCAGGTAGCGGTCCTCAACGGCATCCCGCAAGAGGAGCGGAGCTGGAGACATTCCTCGATCGCCAGCCGGATGCGCTTCCTGATGGCCCAGGCCGGCGACCCCGCCCTCGCCGGGGCGTTCCACAAACTGATCCGCAACATCAAGCGGACACTTTGGACGCTTACGGTGGTCGGACTGATCGTGACCGTTACCTACAGCCTCTGGCGCGAAGACTATCGCCGCATCATCATCCACAACACCCTCGAACCGCTGCGCAGGGTTGGCCAAGACCGCCCAGTAGCTTATCGTCGAGCAGTCGTCCGCCTGCTCCAGTCGAACGCCGCGCCAGCCGATCTCGTGGTCTTCGGCGGTCATGAGAATCGGCTGACGTCCATACCTCAGGAGTATATACCGTGCCGCCAGTGGATCCCCAGATGGGTTCAATCCACTGGCAGCAACGGAGGGCGAATAACGCCCGTGGGGGGAATGGGGAGGTTCGTTTAGCCTGCGCTCAGGCGCCACACGAAGATGAAGGCGCCTACTACGAGCAGTAACACCGTAGCCGGCTCAGGCACGCGAAGCGTCACCTGGCTCGCAACCCACGATGGGGCAGCGGAGTTGAAGCCTTCATCCATAATATACGTGTTGGTGATCTCCGTATCGACCGTAACCGAATAGTCGCCCGCGTTGCCGTCCCAGGTAAACGCGAACCGAGCTGCGATGTCATCAACGCCTAAAGACACAGGCATCCCATCTTCAGGATTGTCACCGAACTGATACTTATCTTCCCCCAGATCAAGCGCTCCGGCTCCGTCCGAGTTGCCGAGAAGCCAATAATCGGGGTCGTTCTCGACTGCCTGGCTTTTGGGGGCATCGAATGCAAGTGAATCAATCCCAAGAGGTTCTATGAAAAATGTGAGCTGGATATTCTGCGCCCACTCGCCCATCGGGTCGTCGATCAGAACATCGAACCAGACCGAATCCCCGGCGCTGGGGGGATAACTGCTCCAAGTGAGCCCGTCAATCTCGAATCTGGCCGCTTCGCAGCACGCCGACACCGTAGCGAAGCACGTAAGACCGGTAATCAAAACAGATCGTAGACACATCCCTTTTCTCCTTCTCCCTGTTTCAACTCGTAATACTCGATCCGCACCAGCGCTAGCGCGTCACCCGAGTGGCGCGTGGTATTCATCAGCAGCGAAGTACAGAGCGCGGCTACCGCGCCCTCTTAAGCCCCCCGACCATAGTTGGAGCGACCTGCGCGGACG
>JAUWNF010000323.1 GCA_030612785.1 Phycisphaerales bacterium | reverse complement strand
TGGACTCGATAGGCCTCGACCATCTGAAGGTACTGGTAGGTCTTGCTTGAGCGTTTGACGGTGGCGACGCGAGGGAACATGTCCGAGGCCTCCATGCTTTGGGTAGGCAAGATATATTGTTATCACTTCTCACCCCGGCATGGCCAGCCCGGTGATCGTGGCTTCGAACACCAGGGCGCCCTCCACGAAGGCTTGGGTTTCGCAAATGATTCTTCTGGGGCGGTTTTCGAGTTGGCGAGCGAGCAGGATCAGCCGTGTCGGGGGGATGACTGGCGTGCGGAATTTACACTTGTCCACCCCGCCATAAGCAACCATACCCGTATAGCCATACATGTACTTGGTGGCAAATGCCGACAACTGGGCAACGGCCTCGAGCAGGAGCACGCCCGGAAAAATCGGTCTCCCCGGTACGTGTCCGCGGACCCACCACTCATCCAGGCGTACATCGCGGACGGCTCCGGCGATTCCGCGTTCCGGGTCGTGGTAGCAAATTGTGTCGAGCTGCTTGAACTCAAACTGCTGGGGAAGCGCTCGGTAGATATCATCCCGGCTGTGGAGTACCCGTTCGGGGTCCAGCGTCGCAGGGTCCAAGATGAAGGGTGGAGGCATAACAGGGACCCTCCGGCCTGAACAACCCCTGGAATAGAGGCTGCATCTGAATCCGGTTGGCCGCGGCGATTGAGTCGGCTAATCGACTAGTATGAGCAGAATGTTACCCCGAGGGCTGCTCCGACCGGACCTCGAGAATCTTTTTGCGGACATCTTGGGCGATGGCCTTGATATCCTGCATGGCTTTACGCACCCGCGTTCCCGCGGCTTTATTGCCACCCGTCGCCTTGGCCACATCCTCCGCAGCCCCTTCAACGAGCTGCCTGAGACGTTCGTATTCCACCATGACCCGTCTCCTCAGGTTCTTGTCATTCGTCTCTGTCGATGCCCTCATCAAGCGAGAGCGAGGGGGAGTCTAACAGAGCCCAGAGCCGCACGTAAAGAGCTTTTCGGCCAAAAATCGCGATTTGCGGGCCGAAAACCCATGAACGGACGGCGGTTGCACAGCAACCACCTGCCTATTCCCCCTATTATCGCTGCTTTTACAGTTGGAGTTGAATTGACGGGATTCTGCTGGGCGTAGAGACGGGTCGTGTATTCCAGCCATCGGCGGAGGTGCGCATTTAGGTTTGGGTCAAGAGGTTGTGCCAGGGGGTCCGATATTCCATCGTCGCAAGCGAGTGGGATTCCGTCGGACCTTTTGGGGATTCGATGTCAATGTTATGAACAGGAACATCACGTCGAGGCATGGAGGCCTGGTTCTGCTCGTGGTGGCGGCGTCGCTGGAGGCGGCCACTCCCCCTCCCGATCACCACACCCCGAAAATCCAATCGAGGCGCTTCGAAATCGAGTACCGGGTGAACGAAACCGCGTTGCCGTTGACGCGCGTCGAGTTGTGGTATTCGCGGGACGGGGGGGACACGTGGCACAACTACGGGCTGGATGAGGACAGCCAAAGCCCCATCCAGTTCGACGCCGCGGAGGAGGGGCTTTATGGGTTCTTCTTCCTGCTGGAGAACCGTGTTGGATCCTCCGGCGAGCCGCCGCAGGCCGGCACAGTGCCACAGCAATGGGCCTTCGTCGATTACACCCCTCCGATCGTCCAACTCCACCCGATCCAGGTGGGGCGGGGCGACGCCCTGGGGACCAGGCTGCAACTCCGCTGGACGGCGATCGACGCCCATTTTGACCCGCGGCCAATTGAATTGTCCTACCGGATCGCCCCTGACGGCGAATGGACCCAACTTGCCGATCGTCTGTCCAACACCGGGCGTTACGACTGGTGCCCCCCCACGCAGTTAGAAGGGCGGGTGGTCGTTCGGCTGACGGCCCGTGATCGGAGCGGTCACCGGGTATGTGCGGTTGGGCGGGCCGTTGAATTGGAGAAGATCACCGCTACCGAGGAGCCGCCGGGGAACGCCCCGGGAGCGGAGGAACTCGCCCCGACGGATCAAAAGCGGGCCGAGACGCTGTTCCGGCGGGGCATGGTCCACAAGGAGCGTGGAGAGTACCGCCAGGCGGCTGCCCGTTTTCAGGAGGCGCTGGCGATCAATCCGCGGCAGCCCGAGGCGCTTGTGAACCTGGGAGAGACCCTGTACTTTCGGAGGGAGTACGTGGACTCGATCGAGGCCTTCGAGTGGGCGCTAAAGCTGGAGCCGGGATGGACCGGCGCGCGGCGGGGTTTGGTTCGTTCGCTAATGGTGGTCGATCGCTACGACGACGCGTCGGCCCAACTGGCGCACATTCTGAAAGACGCTCCCGCGGACGCGGAAGCTTGGTTGACGTTGGGTGACGTGGCCGTGTCGCGGGGTGACGAGTTGATGGCACGCGAGCACTGGCAAAAGGCCACCATGGTAGACCCGACGGTGAAAGCGGTGGTTGAGCGAGCCCAGGCTCGCCTGGACAGCCTGCAGCGCATGGCGGTGTTGGCGGGGGCCTCAAGGAAGTAAGCGTGACGGCATCAGTTTCATCGTTCTGCCCGGTTCACGTGGTTTATGGACCGGAAGCGTTTCTCAAGCAAGAGGCGCTGCGGGCGCTGATCGCGGCGGTGTTGGGCGAGCAGACCGACACGCTGGGTCCCTCCCGCTTCGAGGGTGACCGCGCCGAATTGGCGGACGTTCTGGACGAGGTGCGCACGCTCTCGCTGCTGGGCGAGATGCGGGTAGTGGTGGTGGAGGAAGCTGATGGGTTTATCAGCCGCCACCGGGCCGTGTTGGAGCGGTATTGTCAGGAGCCCTCCGATACGGGGTGTCTGATCCTGGTCTGCAAGTCGTTCGACGCACGCACGCGGGTATACAAAGCGGTGAACGGTTTCGGAGGGGCACACAAGTGCGAAGCGCCGCGCGCAGCGGCAGTGATATCGTGGATCAACGACCGGGCGCGGAAGACTTACGGCAAACGCCTGGAAGGGGGCGGCGCGAATCGCCTCCGCGATTTCGTGGGTGATTCGCTGGGCATGCTCGATCAGGAACTGGACAAGCTATCCACCTACGTGGGCGAGCGGCCGAACATCACCATCGAGGACATTGACGCGTTGGTGGGCAACATCCGCGAGCAGACCGTGTTTGCCGTCACGGACGCCATGGCGGAGGGCGATGCGCGAACCGCCCTACACCAATGGGAGAGGGTGCTGGCGACGGACCGGGCGGCGCCCGGGCGCGCGATCGGGGGACTGGCTTGGGGCATCCGACGGTTGCTGGAGGCCCACGACGCGGTGGCCGACGGCACCCCGGTGCACGCTCTGGCCCGGCAGTTCTGGACCGAACCGGCGGTATTGGAACAACGTTTGCGTCGCGTTTCGCGGCGGGAACTCGAGGATCAGTTGTGCGACCTGCTCGAAGCGGACGTCGCGAGCAAGACGGGTTTGAGCGAGGTGAGCCACGCGGTGGAGCGGTTCATCATTAAACACGTGTCGGCCGCGCGCCGCATCGGAACGGGAGGCTGATGGTGGAACGGCTCGGGCAAGTCGGTGCGCTGGCGATGCTGGTATCGATACTCGGTTCGGGCTGCGCCGATGGCACCTGGGGGCGGCAGCGGCAGGAGCGCCCGGCGCCTGTGGTGGCAGACAAGCCCGTCCAGCAGGAAACCGAAGCACCAGACGTCGAGGCGCCGGGAGGGGAATCGTATCAGGCGGCCGGTGCAACGGCGGAAAATGCCGACGGGGAGGTCTCTGACTTCATCCACCGTCTGCAAAGGAAAGCACGAGCCGACAGTGACAGGGTTGCGGAATCGCCGGACGTGGCAGCGGCGTCCGCCGAGTACGTCCCCACCGGCACGGCGAGCACCTCGGCCAACATGGCCGTGGCACTGCCCGAACCGGGGCAGGAGGAGCAGTGGGCCCTGCCACCGAAGAAGCCGACGGAGGCAACGGAAGCGCCGCGGGTTGAAGCGGTCACTATCGTCGGCGCGGTGCCCGGACCGGAGGAGGAAGCCGAGACCCGGACGTTGAGCACCAACGAGCCTTTGGACGCGACGGCGGTGGCGGAGGAATTCAGCATCCGTAAGTACATCAAGATGCTGGAGGACGCTTTGCAGACTGACCCGGCGGACGTGGAGTTGCAGTGGTTGTTGAGCACCATGCGCCTGGTGATGGGCGAAAAGGACAAGGCCACGGAGATTTCGCACGAGATTGCGCGGGAGCCGGCGGAACTTTTGCGCGACGCCGTGCGGCTCTTCGCCGACATGCGGCAACTACTGGTGGACCCCTCGCACCCGGCCGACGAGACGCTGGTGGCTTTGGAAGCGTTACGCACTAAGCTGCGGGAGCGTGCCGAACTGGTGATCCCGGCGGTGGCCCTGTGCACGCGCGTGCGCACGTTCGGGGTCTACGACGAGATGCCGCCGGGTCAGCTCACCGCGTATCAGACCAACCGCACCGTGGTCTATACGGAAGTCAAGAACTTCGTTTCCAAGAAGCTCGCCGACGGGCAGTACGAGACATTGCTGGCCGGGCGCCTCGAATTGCTGACCCGCGACGGGCGTCTGGTGTGGCATCATGAGGAGTCCTCCATCAAGGAGGTCTCCAAGCAGCGTCGCGAGGATTTCTTCTTGGCCCAGTTGGTTACGTTTCCGCCGGATCTGTCGCCCGGGGACTACGTTCTGAAGGTCATGATCCAGGACCTGCTGGGAGGCAAGGCGAACGAAGCTCACGTCGAGTTCTCGATCGGCCAGCCGCAACTGAGCAGCACGTCGCGCTGACGCGGGTCAGAAAAGGGGGTCAGGGTCAGAAAAGGTCAGAAAAGGTGTCAGGATGATTTTTCTGTTTCTTTCCGTGGGCGGCC
>JAUWNF010000414.1 GCA_030612785.1 Phycisphaerales bacterium | reverse complement strand
GGCCGCCCGTGATTTGCAGGGGGGGGATCGGCCCGGCTGCTCCGCCAATCGCTCCGATGGATTCCATGGCTCCTCACTCCTCCGTTTGCCGCGATCTCGCGGCCGGTAACCAAGGCCCCTTACCGGCCCAGTCGGTCCCCTGTCGTGGAGTGAGCAACCGGGACACCCGGACGCTCGGATCGCAGGCTCGCGTTTGTAAGTCCAGGGGTGACAGAGGATTGCGTGCGGCGGTCCGCCTGTGCGGGTTGGGATGATCGAAAGGCGAAGTTGAAATTGCGCGTGCAGCTATCGGGCGGACGCGGAGTGGACAACGCTAACTCTTGCTGTGTCAATACGTTAGCGTTGCCGCGCCGGAGTTGTGATCGTTCAACAACGTCCCGCGAGCAGCGCCGTAACGCCGGGCCACGGCGGTCGTCACGCGCGGTGATGCGGGGACCAGGGTCGAGTTGACACCGTGAGACCGGTCTTTAAGATGCCTGGGGGTGTACCTGATCGAGCAACGACTACGCTAGAGTCAGCCACCGGGCCAACGTATAAGGCTGAGTGAACAGCGCATGCACTTGTGCGCGGACGTGGACGCCAGATGATGGATCGTCCGCATGCCGCGTCTTTGATCTCCGCGGAGCCGCCTTCGCACGACCTGCTTTTTCCTACGCCGAGCCACACCTCATGGTCGACACCGCCGCGCATTTTGACACCCAGGAGACAACCTTGACCGCCCTGGCGCCGGCCAAGATCAACCTCGCGCTCGAGGTGCACGGCCGGCGCGAGGACGGTTATCACGCATTGACGTCCCTGGCGATCGGGGTTGAACTGTTCGACGAGTTGGGCTTCACCGCGACTCAGCGCCCGGGCATTCGTCTGGCGTGCGACGATCCCGCGGTGCCGACGGACGACGGAAACCTGGTGACACGTGCCGCGGCGCTACTGGCTGAGCGTGTGGCGGTGCCATCAGGGCTTGAGATCAGACTTCGCAAGCGGATACCCGTAGCGGCGGGGCTCGGAGGCGGTAGCAGCGATTGCGCGGCCGCGCTACGGACGCTTAACGTATTGTGGGGCGCTGGATTGCCCGAATCCGAACTGGCGGCGATGGGTGCCCGGCTCGGCTCGGACGTGCCGCTGTTTTTCGCCGTGCCGGCGGCGGTCATGACCGGACGGGGCGAGCGGGTCCAGTCCGTGACCTTACACTGGTCCGGTTGGGTGGTGCTGGCGCAGAGCGGCGGGGCGGTCTCCACCGGCGAGGTTTATGCGAACTGGCGGGGCGAAGACCGGGGCGAACGAGACTACAATGTGATCGACGCCCTGTTGTCCTGCCGGAGCGCGCGGGAGCTAGGCCCTCTGTTGGTGAACGAGTTGGAGCCGGCGGTGTTTCGCACGGTGCCGGGTGTTCGAGACTTTCACCAGGGGCTAACAGGCCTGACCGGGCATCATTGGCGAATCAGCGGTGCCGGTTCGACGGCGTTTACCCTTTTCGACCGGGAGAGCGAGGCGCGGCGCGTGCAGCAGGCGATCCGCGACCAACAACTGGCAACAGAAGTGGCGGTTATACGAAACCTCTGTGAGTAGATGAGCAACTGTGTGAGGAGACGGCAACATGGATATTTCCGAGATCCGCGTGAAACTGGTGAAGAACCCCAAGGAACGGCTGAAGGCGGTTTGCAGCGTCACCTTTGACAATGCCTTCGTGATTCGCGATCTGAAGGTCATCGAGGGCGCTTCGGGCCTGTTTGTGGCCATGCCCTCGCGAAAGCTGGCCGACCACTGCCCCAAGTGCCGGACCAAGAATCATTTGCGGGCGCGTTTCTGCAACGAGTGCGGCCAAAAGCTCGACGATAGGCGCGCGGACCGCGTTCGCGAGGGACGCACGCGGCTGCACGCGGACATCGCCCACCCGATCAATTCGGATTGCCGCAACCGCATCCAGGCCGCTGTCGTCCAAGCCTACGAAGCGGAACTGGACCGCTCGGAGCAGCCGGGCTACCAGCCCCAGGAATACGATGATGTCGATGCCGATTCGGGCAGCGAGTACGTCTCCCTGGTCGCGGACTTGAAGAAAGACGCCGAGGATCGACACACCAGGCGATCGCCGCAGACCGCCGGTGATGCACGCGCGGCGGACGACGACACCCCCGGTGACGCCGAAGCGGAGGCTGAACCCGGCGAGGCCCCGGCCGAGTCGGCACCGGAAGCGGCACCGTCTTCCTCGGGCGGAAACGACGACGGCTTCGGAGCGGGAATCGTCTGACCCCGCTGACCCACCACAACGACACGGCGCGGGAAGCGACTTCTAATGCAGCACGATTTGATCCCCCAAGTACAAGCCCTCGGCGCAGGCAGCGTCCTGCTGGTCGGTGACCTCATCCTCGACCGGTATCTTTACGGCGACGCGGAGCGCATCAGTCCCGAGGCCCCCGTGCCGATTCTGCGGGTGGTGAGCAGCACCGACGCGCTGGGAGGAAGCACCAACGTGGCGGCCTGCCTGCGCGCCTTGGACACGGAGGTGTTCTGTTGCGGGGTGATCGGCGAGGATCGCCACGGCGCTCGGCTCCTGGAATTGCTGGAGGAACTCGGTGCCGGTTGCGAAGGGGTTGTGCGTTGCCCCGGGCGACCGACCACCACCAAGACCCGGCTGGTGGGTCTGGCCCAGCACCGCCACCGCCAGCAGTTGATGCGCTTGGACGAGGAGACCACCGCGGCACTTAGTGACGCGGAGATGTTGCACTTGCGTGCTCATATCGAGTCGGCGCTTCCCCAGGTCACCGCCGTTTGCATCGAAGACTACGACAAGGGTGTGGTAAGCCGGGCTTTAGTGGAGGGGCTCGTGCGGAGCGCCGCGCAGCGCGCGATTCCGGTTCTGGTGGATCCCGGGCGACTGGGCGATTTCAGCCGCTATACCGGCGCTACCATGCTCACGCCCAACCGTAGCGAGCTGAGCATCGCGACGGGCGTGGAGTGTGACACGGTCGAGCGGGCCGCCGAGGCGGCGGAGCGCTTGCGGGCGTCCTTATCGCTTGAAGCCGTTGTCGTAACGCTGGACCGGGACGGGGCGGTGCTGGTGGAGCAGGGGCAGCCTTGGATGCACGTCCCCACGCGTCCGCGGACCGTCTATGATAACACCGGCGCCGGTGACGCGGTACTGGCCATGCTCGCCGCCGCTATCGCGGTGGGTGCTTCGCGGGCGGATGCGGTTCGGCTGGCCAATGTCGCGGGCGGGTTGGAAGTGGAGAAGTTCGGCTGTGTGCCCATCACGCGGGCGGAGGTTCTGGCGGAGCTGCGTATGAGCCGGGACCGCCGCAACGGTAAGCTGCGCTCGTTGGAGGAGTTGGCGGCCGAGTTGCAGCTCCGGCGCGACCGCGGCGAGACCGTGGTGTTTACCAACGGGTGCTACGATCTTTTGCACGCCGGGCACGTGGACTTCCTGCAGCGCTGTGGTGAACTGGGCTCGGTGCTGGTGGTGGGGTTGAACACCGACGCCAGTGCACGGGCGCAAGGCAAAGGTGCGGATCGTCCAATCAATTGTGAACTCGATCGGGCCAAGGTGCTCGGGGCGTTGGAGTGCGTGGATTACGTCGTTCTGTTTGACGAACCTACGCCGCTTAGACTGATCGAGAAGGTCAAGCCCGACGTCCTGGTGAAAGGGGAGGACTGGGCGAGCAGAGGTGTTGTCGGTCGAGAGGTCGTGGAAGCCGGTGGCGGACGAGTGGTGCTGCTCCCCTTGGTGGAAGGGCACAGCACGACGACGCTGATCGAGCGCGTCCGCAAGGGAGCGGGTTCAGAACCGTGAGAGGCTGTCGATTTAATCTGTAGCGTCGCCCCTTGTGGGCGGCGCAGCCTCGTTTCTCGTCACCCACAAGGGGTGACGCTACACTGGGGATCACCGTGGACGATTAAATCGACAGACTCGTGAGGAAACGGCAAGGCAAAGTACGCATGATCCGGGACCGTATAAGT
>JAUWNF010000650.1 GCA_030612785.1 Phycisphaerales bacterium | reverse complement strand
ACTCGAGCCAAACCATGCCCGGTCGAAACGAGAACAGTCAAGGCCCCTGGGCGCCCTTACCGGTGGTCGGCGCGGCGGCGGTCTTGCTCGTCATTGCGCTTGAGTCACCCCGAGCGCCCCTGTTTCTGGTTACCGATGGGGTGATCGCGGCGGCGATTCTGGCAGCCGCAGCGCTTACCGGCTTGTGGGCGGTCGCGCTGTTTCGCCTGGGCGATCTGCCGCTTCGCTGGCATCTGCTGCTCGGGGCAGGACTGGGGGTTGGGCTTCTGGCGTTGCTGGTGCTGGTCCTCGGACTGGCAGGCCTGCTGGGTCGGACGTTGTGGGTGGTTCTCCTGGCGTGCGCGGGAGTCGCCGGCATCGTCAGACTTGGACGACTCACCCGCAGGTCGGCGGGGATTGCGCCCAGCGTACCGCCGGAGCGGTCGCGCAGGCCCTTGACAGGGGGAACGTCTGTCAAGGGCGGGCTGAAGCCCGCGGCTCGTTGCGATCGGGAGACGTCCGCCGGTGACATGGTCACGTCACCCGCTCGCCGCGGCGTGGGTTGGCTGTGGTTGGCGGCGGGTCCGTTTGCCGCGCTGGCCCTGCTGGTCGCCCTGGTGCCGCCGGGTCTTCTGTGGGCCGAGGAGGGCAACGGGTACGACGTGCTCGAATACCACTTGCAGATGCCCCGCGAGTATCTTGAAGCGGGGCGGATCGAGTACGCCCCCCACAATGTGTACGCCAACTTCCCCGCCAACGCCGAGATGCTGTATCTGCTGGCTATGGTCGTGCAGGGCGGTCCGCTTGCCGGGGTCGGCGTCGCCAAACTCATCAATGCCCTGCTGGCATTTCTCGCCGTCGGCGCCGCCTGGCTTGCGGGACGCGAGCACAGTCCCGCCGCGGGTGTCTGCACCGGGCTTTTAGCGGCGACCGCCGGGTGGCTAACCTATCTCTCCGGCGTTGCGTACGTCGAGAACGCGATGCTGTTCTTTGCGATGCTGTCGGCCGCGGCTATCGTTCGCGCGGGCACGGTTCCGTGCAAGACCCCCCGGCGCTGGATCATCCTTGCGGGTCTGTTGGCCGGCTTCTCCGCCGGCTGTAAGTACACGGCGCTCGTGCTGATCGTCCCGCCGCTGGCGCTGGCCGTTCTGGTCGGTTACTGGTCAGCGCATCGCCAACGCCTGGCGGTTTTTGTCGTGTTCATCCTATCGGCCGGCGCGGCGTTTGCGCCGTGGGCGCTCAAGAACATCGCCTTCACGCGCAATCCGGTGTTTCCACTGGCGGGCGAGATGTTCCATGCCTATCCCGAGGGATGGTCCGCGGAGTTGGCGGAGCATTTCGATCGGTCACACGCCCCCGGTGCGGACGAATCGTCCCTCGGTGCGCGTGTCGCGGTGCTCTGGTCCAAGGTGCTCGCCGAGGAGGCCCAGCGCTTCGGCCCGGCGGTGTTCCTGCTGGCGGTCGCGGGTCTGGTGACCAACCGCAATCGGCGCCTCGATTTGCAGTTCGGCCTCGTGTTGTTAGCTCAGCTTGGGCTATGGTTGGGGTTGACGCACCTGTACGCGCGCTTCGCCGTGGTGTTTCTGGTGCCGTTGGTGATTTTGGGCGGACGATTCGTGGGGGACATCAAGACGCCGCTCCGGAAAGTGGGGCTGGCGGTGCTGCTGGCTGGCGCGGTTTGGAACCTGACTTTTATGATCGGTCTCTACCGCCGACATCTCTATGCCGACGCCGGGCACGTGCCCGTGGAAGGCGTGCTTGACATCTTCACCCGTGGTCAGGCGCCGTACTGCGAACACCTGGGGGTGATCAACGATGAACTACCCGAGGACCGCAAAGTGCTCTTGGTCGGCGAGGCCCGGGCGTTCTATTTCTTGCGCGAGGTGGACTACTACGTGGTGTTCAACCGTCATCCCTTTGTCGCCGTCATCGAATCCGCCGCCGCCTCATCTGAGGTGTACGAGTGGCTCAACGCCAACGGGTATACGCACGTTTACGTCGGCTGGAGCGAAATCGAGCGTCTGCGCCGGTCGCGCTATGGATGTCCCGAGGTGGTCACGCACAAGCTCTTCGCTGACTTTGTCTCCGCCGGTGTGCTGCGCCATACCCACGTCTTCAGCGCCGGTGCACCAGCTAAGCCATACGCCGAGCTATACGAAGTTGTGCCGCGCTCTGAGGAGGCTCAGCCGTGATCCGCAGTTCTGATGCGTCCAAGACGCACCCTACGCAAAACACGCTGGGTACGTCCGCGGATGTCTCTTGAG
>JAUWNF010000501.1 GCA_030612785.1 Phycisphaerales bacterium | reverse complement strand
GGGCAGGAGGCAAAGGGCGATTTCGGGAGGTTGCGCTCAGACCAGCTTCTGAGCGATCGCCTCGTCGAGAATTTCGCGGACGGTCAGGGCGATGATCGCCTTGCCGCTCTTGCGGAAGAAGCCGTCGATTTCGCGGAGGGCATCTTTGGTGTAGTCGAAGGCGATGAAGAAGCCCTTGCTGTGGTCCTCGCGGGTCATGACGGCCTCGAAGGCGTCGATGTCGGGGCGCCCGACGGATCATTTGACGCCTGGCAGGCGAACTTCCAGGCCTACATCGACGCGCACTACGGCGAGCTGGGGCTGCCGTCGGACGTGCCGACGCGGGTCAAGGTCGCCCGGATTGACTGGGACAGAGCATATGGCGAGCACACCGCCGCCCGGCAGGCCTTTTGTGGCACCGGCGTCTCGCCGGTGTCTTCACCGCCGAGACGGCGGTGCCACAGGACAACGGGCCAAGGAGGACCGGCGGGGCGACTACGACGCACTGATCCGCGAGGTCGTCCGGCGGGTCCAGGCCCTCCTGTGGCACAGGCATCTTGCCTGTGATGAGTCACCGACGCCCAGCGGGCGGCACTGGGGATCACCGTCCGCGATGCCGCGACCAGTCGACGCCGCCCCACGCGCCGACCCCGCGGAGCGGGCAACAAAACCCGCCTGTGGCGGGCGGCCGGTGATGACGGTCGATTTCTCCAAGCGCCTGCGGCACACGCTGCGCTACGTCGACGAGGCGACCCCGACCCGCCGGGCCCGGCCGCGCGGCGTGATCGGCGCGGAGGTCTGGGTAAAAGTAACCACCCCCGGCGACCCGCCGCCGAGCGATCCCGGCGAACTGACGTTCCTACTGCTGCGCACGCGTACCCCCGCCGTGGCCGCGTTCACCGGCCCCGACGGTGGGAAGACGGCGCATTACATGCTAAGATGGCTCAGCACCCGCGGCGAAGCGGGTCCGTGGAGCGAAACGGCCAGCGCGACGATTGGGGCGTAGAAGCTCCAGCTTTCAGCCTTCAACTATCAGCAGGATGGTTGGCTGGACGGCTTCGGCGCTGAGACAACGGAATCGAGACCCCAGGCCCAAGGACCTGGGTCAGTCTGGCGTGGTACACTTTAGTAGGTCAGCAGCAGCCGATCCGCCACAACCTCACCTTCAAGTGTCCGCCCGTTCATCTGGAACCGCCTCAACATCGAGCGACCGCAGTGCACGAAGACCTCGCGTTCAAAGAGGCCGCGCGGAATCGGCAACTCGCACACGTGGTTCCCCGACCGCTTAGTCCCGTCGATGCTTAGCGCAACGTACACTCCCCGCGACTTGCACCGGGCAATGACCTCGAACAGATGTTCCAGGCTGAACGATTGAGCTCCGTACAGGATGGACTGGCTGTCGCTGTACGGCGGGTCGCAGTAGACTATGTTGCCGCCCTTCGCCCTATCCATCGCTTCCTCGTATTCCATCCGGACGAAATCCGCCCCGGCTGTCCGCCGATGCCACTCGTCGACGCGCCGAGAGAAACTTGCCGAGGAGATTGGCCGATGTACACCACACGGCGTCGACATATAGCCATCGCTCTGACGGAAGCGAACCACGCCTCCATAACATGAACGGCACAGGAAAAGAAGGTCCGCTCCGTTTGGCCGCGCGTTGTACGACGCCTTAATCCTCTCGTAGACCTCCACCTTGTCGCCTTCCATCATTGCGCGCTGTCTATCCGCATACCAGCGTTTCAGCTTGCCGGGCGAGTCGTGGAGCGTCCGCCAGATTTCTATCAGCGGCACGAACGAATCGGAGGCCACGGCTCTCTCCGGTGCCAGTGTCGCAAGAACGGCCCCACTTCCGACGAAGGGCTCGAAATACACACCGCACTCCGCCGGGAAATACGAGACGATCTCGTGGGCGAAACGCTGCTTGTTGCCGACCCATTTCAGCAACTGCTTTTTGAACGATTCGACCTGACGGGACTCGACACCATCGAACAGAAGACGTTGCACGCGCACACTCCTTTCTCACCAATCTCGCCCCCCTCTAACCGGTGCCCGCTTATATCCCAATTTGGGATTCAGGTCAAGCACGACTAGTGTACTTTCCAGATGGCAAAGCACTCCTCCGAGCAAGAACGGTTGCAGGCCCTCCTGCGCCAGCTCCGCCGCGACGCCAAGCTGCGACAGGTGGACCTCGCCGAACGGCTCGGCCAGCCTCAATCATACGTCAGCAAGTACGAATCGGGCGAACGCCGGCTCGACTTTCTTGAGGTTCGCCAGGTCTGCCGGGTTCTCGGCCTGTCCCTCACCGAGTTCGCCCGGCGCTTCGAGGAGGGCCTGCGATGAAACCCGACCCGCGCTTTGTCGGCCGACCCAAGCACTTCTGGGCCAACATCCGCTCGATAAGCCAGGAGATCGGCTATACGGTCCGAGGACGAGGGCTAATTCGCGTTCCATCGCTGGCTGAGATGCAGTCAGCCATGCGGAAGCTCGGCCTGGGCACGAGCCACCTCGCTGGCCCCGACGGGGCTCCGAGCGATCTCGCCAACAGCCTCTGCGATTACTTTCAGTACCGGGCCAACGCGCTCAACACCTTCGTTGAGCCCCGACTGATGAACGCCGATGAAGCCAAAGCGATATTCGAGAAACTTCGGGACGAACTCGAGCCCAAATGTCCGTTGCCGATGAACAAACAGAAGGGCGAGAAGAAGGCACCGGCCTACTTCACATGCATCATCAACATGCTTGTCGAGGCGAACGCGCACGGCCAGTCGTGTGACTACGACCCTCGCAAGCTCACGACGGTGACCATTGACGGTGCTCCGCTCCGCACGATGGCACGCCGCATCGACGGTGCTTTCCCGGGACCAGTCAACCCGATCGCCGTTTGGGAAATCAAGGAATACTACTACACGACGACGTTCGGTAGCCGCGTTGCGGACGCTGTGTACGAGACCCTTCTCGACGGCATGGAACTCGAAGAGCTCCGCCAGAATGAGCATGTCCACGTGAAGCACTACCTCATGGTGGACGCCCATTACACATGGTGGGACTGCGGTCGTTCGTACCTGTGCCGCATCCTCGACATGCTTCACATGGGCTACGTCGACGAGGTTCTGTTTGGCCGCGAAGTCCCCGAACGGATGCCCTACCTGATCAAGGAGTGGGTCGAGCTCGCCGAGAACCCGCCGGGTAGATCGCACACGTAAGTCGGGCTCTGCCCGACGCTTGGCCAATAGTGCCAGCTTTCCCCCCCTGCTTCCTGCCCGGCCCGGTCATATCATCCCGACCGGCTGGATTTGACCCGGATCCGGGGGCGCGATGCCGTCCCCTGTTATGCAAAGGAGTTCCTCCGATGGCCGACTACATCCCCGGCGGCG
>JAUWNF010000234.1 GCA_030612785.1 Phycisphaerales bacterium | reverse complement strand
AGGCCGTCCGGCCGGCGAGACGCCGGCCGCTACTGAAAGCTGAGAGCTTCCCATGCAAGATGGTGATAAGATTCTGACACTATTGATTGCGGCCAAACGAACCGGGGCTTCGGACCTGCTACTGGCGGCCGGCGCTCCGCCGAGCATCTACGTCAACACCCGCATGGACATCCTGGCCAAGGAACCGCTCGGGGCCTCTGAGCTCAACGACATGATCGCGGCGTTTCTCAACGCCAAGCAGCGTGAGCGCCTCAACCAGTACCGGGACCTGGACTTTTCCATTGGTCGCGCCGACTTGGGGCGCTGCCGCATCAATATTCATTACCAGCGCCGCTCGCTGGCGGTGGCCGTCCGGTTTATCAACTCGGATATCCCGGAACTGGAGGAGCTCAACCTGCCGCCGCATCTAGCTGAGTTGGCCGAACTGCCCCGCGGACTGGTCTTGATCACCGGTCCCACGGGTTCGGGCAAGAGCACCACGCTGGCGGCGCTGCTCCAGCGCATCAACCGCCGGCGCCGGGCCCACGTGATCACCTTGGAAGACCCCATCGAGTTCGCGTTCAAGAACGATAAGTCTATCATCGAGCAGCGCGAGATCGGGGACGATTCGCCCTCCTTCGCCGACGCCCTGCGACACGTGGTCCGCCAGAAACCTGACGTCATCCTTGTCGGAGAGATGCGTGACCTGGAGACCATCTCCGCCGCGCTCACCGCGGCCGAGACCGGGCACCTGGTGCTCGCCTCGCTGCACACCAACACGGCCGCCCAGACGATCGAGCGGGTTGTGGATGTATTCGATTCGCGACGCCAGCAACAGATCCGCGTCCAACTCGGCGCTACCTTACGAGCCATCGCTTGCCAAGCGCTTTTCCCGAATGAACGCGACGGAGGCATGGTCCCCGCGGTCGAACTGATGACCATAACGCCGGCCATTGCCCGCGCCATCCGCGATAACAACACGCACTTGATCGACGGGATGATCGAAACCGGTGGGCAACACAACATGCAGACCCTGGACGCCGCCATCGCCGCCCTGGTACGCGAGGGGGTGATCAGTCGGGACTCCGCCATGGCCAAGGCCGCCGAGCCGGAACGCCTCGAACGCCTGATGGGGCGGACCGCCGGAGAACTGGAAGTGGTTGGCGCCACTGCGTCGTCCTTGCGCGAGACGAAACGTCGGCGGGGATCCGAAACTCAACCCTCAGCGCGCAGCACTTCGCAGCGGAAACCCTGGGAGTAAGTCATGCCCCGTTTCAACTACGTCGCGCGCGATACCTCCGGGGCTTCACTGGACGGAGAAATCATCGCCAAGACCCAAGGGGAGGCGGCGCGACTGCTGCGCGCCGAGGGCAAGTATGTGGTCAAGCTCCGCGAGTTGGCCGAGTCCGCCACGGGCTCGGACCGCCAAGGAGCCCAGGTGCTTACCTTCGGCGGGGGGCGCGTGCGTCAGGAAGACATCATCTTCTTCTTTACCCAGCTCTCCATCATGGTGGAGACGGGGGTGTCGCTTACTGATGCGATCCACGGTATTCTCGCTCAAACGCCCGGGGGGCGCTTTCAGGGCGTGCTCAGACAGGTTTTGCACGACGTGGAGTCGGGCGAGTCGTTTTCCGCCGCATTGGCCAATCACCCCAAGGTCTTCGACAACTTCTTCGTCAACCTGGTGCAGGCCGCCGAAGCCTCGGGCACGCTGGGGCCCATGCTCACGCGCTGCGCCGAGTATCTCACCCAGCGCCGCGAGACCCGCAAGAAAGTCAAGTCCGCCCTGATGTATCCGCTGGTTCTCCTCGTGGTTGCCGCGGGCGTCACCGGCTTTTTGATGACCTATGTGCTGCCCAAGTTCCTGAGCATATACGCCGGCAAGGAGGCCGCCTTGCCCCTCCCCACCGTTATACTCATGGCGCTCACCAATTGGCTGGTGGAGTATTGGATGTTCGCGCTGGGCGGAGTGATCGTCGGGGTGGTAGCTTTGGTGTGGTTCTTCCGCGCCCGGGCCACCCGCCCTCTCGCGCACTGGGTCCAGCTTCACGCGCCGCTGTTCGGCAAGATGCTGCAAAAGTCGTACATCACCTCCAGCTTGCGGACGCTGGGCATCCTGGTGGACTCGGGCGTCTCCATGCTGGAAGCGGTCGCCATCACCCGCTCGATCTCCGACAACCACCACTTCCAACAGATGTGGTCCGACGTGGACGCCCACCTGCACCGCGGTGAACAACTCAGCGTCCCGCTCTACAACAGCGCGCTGATCCCCCGCCCTCTGGTGCAAATGATCGAAGCCGGCGAGAAGTCCGGTCGGCTGGGCTCGGTTCTGGTCCGCCTCTGCGAGTTCCTCGATGAGGAGCTGCGCCTGACCATCAAGACCATGACCCAGATGATCGAACCCATTATGATCGCGGTGATGGGGTGCGTCGTCGGCGGCGTCGCCATCGCCCTGCTGCTGCCCATCATGTCGATCTCCAAAGTCATCGGTCATTAGGGCTGTTTCCAGTACGACGGTCTTGCAGCGGGCCTCATCACGACGAAGCCGCAGCTTACCGACACTAGATTCCAGGTGCAAACACGCGAGGAACACTCCTGGCGGTGGCGGAACTGCTACTGGGTGGCATCTGGGGAACGGGAGTATGTGGAATCCGCCAAGCTTTAGATTATCGCTTGCCGCAGAGCAGCCTGTTCGTGTAGGATAGTGAGCATGGACGCGGTCAACGGGCAATAATCTCTGGTGAACTTGTTGAGATCGAGGACGAGGTCTTCCATTTGCCATTGCGATCCTGGTATCGCCCACTGACCGACTGCTTTCAGGTTAAGAAGGGATGCGGCACGGTGGCACGTACCCGTACCGACCACGAAGGAACAAGGAGGTGTAGAGCTATGACTCTCCGATTTCGGGCAAGAAATCTGATGGTGGTGTCGCTGGTCGCGGTCGTGATGACGTCCGGTTGCCAGACCGGTGGCGGGGGTGGTGGTGACGCTCCGGGCGAGTTCGTCGACCCCGACGTTGTGATTGTCGATACCCACCCCGCTGACGGTGCGACCGGGGTGGCAACCGACTCGGCGATCGTAATCACGTTTGCTCAGGCAGCCGTTCCGGAGAGCTTGGACGGCTGGCTCGAGCCGGACATGGACCTCGATCTCGTCTGGACGGTGGGCAACACGGTGCTCACGGCAACGCCGACAGAGCCTCTGGCTCCCGGAACAGAGTACACCGTAAGCATTGGGGATCTGAAGTTCGCGGACGGGGCCGAGTTGGCGGCGCAGTTCGATTTCAGCTTCACTACGGCCGGGGAGACGGTTGACGGCGATGAGTCCGAGCCGCTGGCACTGGCGGAGATCCAGTTTTGGGGATACCAGATTCAGGCCCTGGACACCGAGGGGGCGATCGACGCGCTGGCGGCATCGCGCTACGACATGCTGGTGCTCGAACCTACCCGTACCGACGCAGAACTGGCGGACTTCGACACCAAAGCCATGGTCGACCGGCTCAAGGGCACCAAGGCGCACGACGGGGTCCATCGAAAGCTGATTATCGCATACGTGGATATCGGCGAAGCGGAGGACTGGCGCTGGTACTGGCCCTGGTCCAAGGAGGACGAGCAAGACCAGACACCGGAAGCGGCGGACCTTCCCGATGACTTCCCCGACTACATTGTCGCACGCGATCCGGATGGGTGGGCCGGCAATTACCCGGTCGCTTACTGGGACGATGCATGGAAAGACATCATCATTTACGGCGAAAACCATGGCCCCACAGACGACCGCGACTTCACCAGCGCTATCGACGAGTTGATTCTCGACGGATTCGACGGCATCTACCTCGACTGGGTCGAAGGGTTCGAGAACGTGCGCGTCATCGCGGCGGCCGAAGCGGAGGGCCTGGACCCCGCCGAAGAGATGATTTTCTTCATCGAGGAGATGCGCGACTACGCCCGCCAGCGCAATCCCGACTTCGTGATCATCCAGCAGAATGCGGCCGCCCTGATCGACGGACACCCGGAGCTGCTGAACCATATCGATGCGATCGCCCAAGAGGGCATTTGGTTCGACGGCTCGGCCGACGACGATTGGGACGAGATCGAAGGCTACTGGGAAACCGATCCGCAACTCGTGGGCGAGTACATCGGATTCCTCGACCAGTACCTCGCCGGCGGCATGCCGGTGTTCGCTTGTGAGTATGCCCTGGAAGACAACGCCGCCGAGGCTTACGGGCTGGCGGCGGAGCGGGGATATGTTGGGTACGTCACGCGACGGTCGCTGGGCCGGCTGACCGATACTCCACCAGCAGACTACTGACCCATCCGGAAACGGATTTCAAGGTCCGATCCGGAGTTGGAGCCATGCAACCAATGTGTGACATCCGAGGCGCGTCGGTCATGGTCCTGTTTGGGATCGTCGTTCTTGCCGGCTGCGACGGCGGCGTCACCGGAGGCAGTGGCAGAAACGACGCCAACGTCAATGCGAACGCCGGCGAAACCGAGAGCGACGACACTGACGAACTGGCGGAAGACGTCTGGCTGGAGGGCTCGGGGATCGCCATCGAAGTGGACAATCGGTCGGCCCTTCGCGTTTATCTGCGCGATCAGGACGGCAAGCTCGACCCGCTGACCGCGCCGCTGGATGAGGTCGACCCAACGGGAAGGCTGGTTGTCGAAGGGAACGACGTCGATGATTTCGTCGTCACGAACGTCACCCGTGAGTCCGCCGCCGGTTCACTCGGACCGGGCGAGCGCCTGACCGTCGATGCCCGGAGCGATTCGTCGGGGGTTCGGCGAGTTCTCGTTCTCGAAACAGCCGATGCGCATCCCGGCGTGGTCCTGACGCGGACTCGCTATATCTCGGACGACGGCCAACTCGAAATCGACACGTTCATCGAGCACGACTTCGAACTGCAGGCACTTGACCCACCCGACAGCGGATCGCAGTTCTGGTCCTTCCAGGGGGGGCCGCAAGCGTGGGGACAGGAGGACGTATTCCCGCTTGTCGGCAGTCAGTCGCAGCGAAACGAGTATCCGCTATATGGTGGCGTACCGTTCTGTGATGTGTGGAGCCGCGGTGGCGGGCTCGGCCTTGGCTCGGCCTCGGCGGTGCCCCGACGCCTGACCATACCCGTGCGCGCCACAGCCGGCCTCGTGTGGATGTCGCTCGAATGGCCGGAGCGAACACTGGTGCAGGGTGTTGAAGTCGAAGCGGGCGCCGCCCTGCTGGTGGCCCACACGGGCGACTTCTACGTCGGGTGCCGCGCATACGCGGCGGCCATGGCCGATCTCGGGGTGGCGCCGGCGGAGATCGTGCCGTCCTCGGCCTACCTCCAGCACTGGGAGACGTACGGGTACCTGGAGTCGTTCACCGTCGAAGACGTCACCTCGCGTCTGCAGGACCTAGTTGAGCTGGGCATCGGTGTGGTGACCATTGACTCGGGATGGTACGAGGATTTCCTGACCGGCGACTACGTCCCCGATCCAGCGTTGTTTCCCGAGGGCGACGACGACGTGCGGGCCTTGACCGATGCAATCCACGCCGCAGGATTGAAGGCGAAGCTCTGGTGGGAGCCGGGTAACGCGGAGTTCGAGTCCCAGCTTGCCGCCGAACATCCGGGGTGGCTGGTGCGCGACGAAGACGGGCAGGCCGTGCGCGCCCCGGTCCCCGACAACAATGACGATGAACTAACTGACTTCGCACTGTGCCCGGCCATTCCTGAGGTCATCGAGTTTCACCGCGATTTCGTTCGCAAGGCGATCCAGGTGTGGGGCTTCGATGGGTTCAAGATGGACTACATCTACGGCGTGCCGCGCTGCTACGCCGAGGACCACGACCACGATTCGCCGGACGATGCCCTCACGGCGTACCCTGACATCTACGAGGCCATTGCGGAAACTGCCCAGGAGTTGCGGCCGGACGCGATGCTCAACGTGTGCA
>JAUWNF010000618.1 GCA_030612785.1 Phycisphaerales bacterium | reverse complement strand
CCTGACCGCCGAGGAGTCGGAGGAGTACGTCTTCGAGAACCTGGTCCGTGGCGGCCACATTCCTACCGAGTACATCCCCTCGTGCGACAAGGGTTTTCAGGTGGCGCGCATGAACGGACCGCTGGCGGGCTACCCGGTCGTGGGAGTCAAGATGATCCTCGAAGACGGCTCATCGCACTCGGTCGATTCGTCCGATCTGGCGTTCCAGGTTGCCTCTCGGGAAGCATTCCGGCAAGCCTATCTCAAAGCCCACCCGGCGATCCTCGAACCGATCATGAAGATCGAGGTCGAGGTGCCCTCCGATGCTCAAGGCGCGGTAGTCGGTGATTTAATCAGCCGGCGCGGCACCATCCTCGGCACCGCCGACAGGGGCGACCTCACGATCGTGACGGCCGAGGTGCCGCTGGCAAACATCTTCGGCTACGCGACCGATCTCCGCTCGGCGACGCAAGGAGGCGGCACGTTCAGTATGGAATTCGGCTGCTACAAGCAAGCCCCGCGCAACGTGCAGGAGGAGATCATCGCCCGGGCCCGCGACAACCGGCGAGCATTAAGGCGTTAGTTCGCACCCGAGGTTGCGGCGGCGCGATCGACGGCGAGCTTTACTGCGAGGCCGTCCGGACCGGCGAGGATTCGTGCGGTCCGGCCGACACGTAGGCCGGTGCATCCTGGCTCACAGTCCTTGTCCCCTGTCAAACCAAGACGGAGGTAGATTATGTCCCACTTTGTGGAATGCCAGACCGAATACCACGATCCCCAGGCCCTGGTCGCCGCCCTCAACGAGTGCGGCTTCCAGGAGTCCCAGATCGAAGTCCATGACGACGCCGCAGTCCTGTACGGATACCAGGGCGATGTGCGGCCGCAGAAGGCCCACATCGTCATCCGCCGCCAGCACGTTGGCTCCGGTGCCAACGACGTGGGCTGGGAACGCCAGCCCGATGGAGCCTACCGGGCCTGGATCAGCGAGTTCGATGCCGGGGTCGGTGAGTACAGCAATCGGCATGATACCGCCCGATTCAACCGGGCGATGCAGAACAAGATCAAGCAGGAATACGCGTATCAGGTGATCAGTCGCCAGCAGTGTGCCCTCGGCCGATCCGTCGAACGTCAGCGACTGCCAAGCGGCGAGATCGAGGTGACCATCGGCGGGTACCGTTGATCCTGGTGGTTTCTGACGGCCGAGAGCAGTCGAACCGGGTCGACCTCTTCACTTTGTGGGGGGTTCGTACCGTTCGTAGTAGCCCAGAACCTCGCCGCTTCCGTCCCGTACCACACGCATGAAGACTCGATGTCTCTCGTTGTCGGTGAGGAGGCGTTCGTCTTCACCTTTCCGCATGGCCGCCAGAATCTCGACGATCTGCCGTTGCGAATCCTCGTTGTGGCAGTCGAACAGAGAGCGCCCCAGCAGGGCTTCGCCTTCCTGGTAGTGCGCGATCGCCACCCTGCTCGGCGTCCGGGCGGACGTACGCACGCACGACAGGCAACCGGCCTCCGGACGGCGGTGGAGCAGGCACCGGCCCCGTCGAATAGACGGTTACAGGAGAAAACGACCCCGGCGAACCCGCTGAGCGGGTATCACCGGATCGGGAGGACCAAGATGAGGCATTCGCTGAGGGAACTCTATGAATCGACGGAAGAAGACATGACCTTCGGCGTCGGGCTGATCCAACTGCCGGACGCCGAGCCCGCTCCGTACATCCACGTATTCTATCAGGACTGGTCACGCGAAAAGCTGGAGGTTGTCAGCGAATCGTCCAAGAGCGGGCTGATCCTGGTCAGCGCCGAGCGGAAGCCGGGGCTGCACCACCTGTACATCGGCACGCGGGAGACTATCGCGCTTCAGCAGACGGAGGGCGAGCACACCTCCGTCTTGAAGGCCCCGGCGTGGGACACCCATCTGGCCGATGTCGAAGGGCAGGCTTTTCGGCAATTCGAGATCAACCGGAAACGCCACGGTGGGTTCCTGCTATTATTGCAGACGCCGGAGTGGGAGTTCTTGACGGCGGTCGAGGATCCCGACGACCAAACCGTCGTCGGGCCGATTCAGGAGCGTTCTTTGCCGATACCGTCGGGTAATCCGTGAATCCTGATCGACACAATCACCGCCCAACACTTACGGGCCCGTGAACGCCTCCTGGAACGCGGCGAAGTCGGCCAGGTCGACGTCACTGTCGGGCTCGGCGTCAAACGTGTAGAGACATTCGAGCGCTGTAGGCGGCGGTGTTGGGCTCGGCGTCGCGCCCGGGCCGAACATGCACTCGGCGAAAACAGCGAAGTCGTCGAGGTCCACGTCGCCGTCGTTGTCTGGATCGCACGCCACGCCGGTTATTCCGGTGCAGAGGTGTCGGCCTGGGCTTGTGCGGGCCCGGAGCAGAGCGAGGCGCGCGGGAGCGGTGGCAGCGGCCAAGGCGTCGGGGCCGCCGAAGACCCAGTTGTCGGGGTCGAACACTCCGCCGTTGGGTGCGCGGTAAGGTTTGCTGAAGGCGTAGCTGTTGGTGTATTCCCAC
>JAUWNF010000503.1 GCA_030612785.1 Phycisphaerales bacterium | reverse complement strand
GGCCGCGCCAAGTCTCTGCGTTCAATCCTCTCACCTGATTCATGCGCCGCGCCCTTTCGCCTCGGATTTGACATCAGAGGGGGCGCAGGGTTGAATCCGGTCCGGCGTCCGCGGCCAGCGAGCGACTTGAGTTCCGGGCTGATTCCCGGAAACGGTCCGGCATGAACTGAGGTTGGTCGAATGATCCTGTCTAACGGCGACCGGCCACCCGACGACTACGGGTCGGACTTCGCCGGATTTCACAGACTGCTTCCCACCCGTGTGCAGAACCTGCTGCTGGTCTGCAGCTTATATGAGTCCTTCATTCTCGAAGAAGACGGTCTGTTAGCGGACCTGATCAGCAGCGAGTTTGTGGAACTGAACCTCAGTCACGCGCCGCGCGTGTCCCGGGCGACAACCGGCCGCGAAGCACTGGAGCTGATTGCCGAGCGCGAGTTCGATCTGGTCATCACCATGACACGCCTGGGCGGTTGGAACGTAACGGAGTTCGCCAAAGAAGTGAAGAACATCAGGCCAGACCTGCCCGTGGTGGTCCTGGCGGACGAACCGCGTGAACTCGCCCGATACAGCGGTCTGCGGCGGCATCGCGGTCCCATCGACCAGATCTTCGTCTGGCGCGGGGACGCGAAAATCCTCGTGGCCATCATCAAGTACATGGAGGACCGCCTCAACGCTGAACACGACACGCGCGTGGGTGACGTCCGGGTCATCATTCTCATCGAAAACTCGGTGCGGTTTTACTCGTCTTATCTGCCGCTGATCTACACCGAGTTGATGAAACAGACGCAGATGCTGATGTCAGAGGGGTTGAACCGCGTCCGGAAGCTGCTGCGCATGCGTGCTCGTCCTAAAATCCTGCTTGCCGAAACCTTCGAAGAAGCCTGGGAACTGTACACCAAATTCAGCGACAACCTCTTGGGCGTCATTTCGGATGTTCGCTTTCCCCGGAGCGGTGTTCTGGATTCCGCGGCCGGGTTGGAGTTCGTTCGCCGGATGAAGTGCGATTCCCCGCACATACCGGTATTGCTGCAATCCTCCGACGCGGTGAACGAGGCCAAGGCCGCCGACCTGGGAGCCTGCTTCGTCAACAAGAAGTCCCCCACGCTCTTGCAGGACCTGCGCAGCTTTATTCTGGGGAACCTGGGGTTTGGTGACTTCGTCTTCCGCCTTCCGAATGGGAGCGAGGTCGGGCGGGCCAACGATCTACGCACGCTCGTCGAGGGTGTGGCCCAGGTGCCCGATGAGTCCATCCTGTTTCACGCCGGCTCCAACCACTTCAGCAACTGGTTGATGGCCCGCACCGAGTTCGAACTGGCCGCCAAGATTCGCCCGCGGACCGTCTCGGAGTTCACGTCTGTGGCGGAGCTGCGCTCTTACCTTGTGGACGTGTTCACGGAGTTCGATGAGCGCAGTCAGGCCGGCATCATTTCGGATTTCTCGCGCAGCAGGTTCTCCACCGCTACGGCGTTCGCCCGCATCGGTGGGGGATCAATCGGAGGCAAGGCGCGGGGGTTGGCCTTCGTCAGCGCGCTGCTGAAGCGGCATAATGTGCGCGACCGCTTCAGCGACGTCCGCATTTTCATACCCAATAGTGCCGCCATTGGGACCGACGTCTTCGACGCTTTCCTGGATCAGAACCGTCTGCACGATCTGATCGCCGAGGACCCCGGTGACGACAGAATCGCCGAAGCGTTTCTGAATGCCAAGCTCCCCACGGCCATTCACAGCGACCTGGCGGCTTTTCTCAATTCGGTGCGTTATCCGCTGGCCGTCCGCTCCAGCAGTCTGTTGGAGGATTCCCTCGGACAACCGTTCGCCGGGGTGTACCGCACGTACATGCTCTCCAACGACCATTACAATCTGGGCACCCGGTTGGACCAGTTGTGCGATGCCGTCAAACTCGTCTATGCCTCCACCTTCACGCAGTCGGCGCGGCGCTATTTGGACGTCACCAGCCACCGCGCCGAAGAGGAGAAGATGGGCGTCATCTTGCAGGAACTCGTCGGATCCCAGTACCGGGATCATTTCTGCCCCACTTTCTCCGGCGTGGTGCGGTCGTATAATTACTATCCGTTTGGCAAGCTGAAGCCTGCCGACGGGGTGGCCTGCGTGGCTTTGGGCTTGGGTAAGATGGTGGTGGAGGGCGGGGAGTTCCTGATGTTCTCACCGGCCCATCCACAAATCCTCCCGCAGTGCGCCACCACGGAGGATCTGCTGTCCAACTCGCAGCGCAACTTCTACGCCCTGGACATGAGTCATCCCGAGCGCTACCCCACGCTCGATGCCGATGCGAATCTGCTCATGCACGGTCTGGATGTCGCGGAGCGCGACGGCACCCTCGCCCCGCTCGGCTCAGTCTATTCGCCCGAGAACGACGCGGTCTACGACGGTATCAACCGCCCGGGGCCCCGGTTGGTGACCTTCGCCCACGTGCTCAAGTCCGACTTGTTTCCGCTGGCTGACATCCTCAAGCTTCTGGTGGACCTCGGATGCAAGGGCATGGCCTGCCCGATCGAAATCGAGTTTGCCGTGGACATGCAAATCCACCCCATGGAGTTCGGGTTTCTCCAGATCCGCCCGATCGTTGCCGACGAAGCGATGGTGGAGAGCATTTCGCTGGACGGGGTCGAGCCCACGGAAACGATTTGTTACAGCGCCCAGGCGATGGGCAACGGCAACATTCCCGGGATTCGCGACATCATCTTCGTCAAGCCCGAGCAGTTCGATTCCGCGCGGACCCGGGAAATCGCAGTGGAGATTGGTCAACTGAACGAGAAGATCAGAAAGGCCGGCCGCCCCTGCATCCTCATCGGACCGGGGCGCTGGGGGTCCTCCGACCCCTGGCTGGGGATTCCAGTCGTTTGGGACCAGATCTGCTCCGCGCAGGTGATCGTCGAGACCAGCCTGCACGACTTTGTGATTGCGCCCTCTCAGGGAACGCACTTCTTCCAGAACCTGACCTCTTTCCGTATCGGGTATCTGACCGTCAATCCCGCCGCCGGAGCAGGACACGTGGACTGGGACTGGCTGGCTCGCCAGAGGATCGTCAGAGAAACCCCACATCTGCGTCACATTCGCGTGGATGAGCCGGTTGAGGTCCGCTTGGATGGCCACCGCCGGCGGGGAGCGATCTTGAAACCCGCCCGCAAAGCTGCGTCGGTCGACTGCTGATTCGCCCACCGCTACTGACCGAGGTAGACGTCCTTCCCGTTCAGAGTTACAACGGCGAGCCCACGCGCTCTGTCGCGGCGATAGGCGGGGAGTCTGTTCTTGGCAAGCTTGGGCACCGTGCGACCTCCGAATGCTCGAAAAACGGTACATACCGTTTTCCCAGGATTCCTGAGCCAC
>JAUWNF010000654.1 GCA_030612785.1 Phycisphaerales bacterium | reverse complement strand
GATCGCGAAATACGCGTCCGCGCCACCGCCTATCGCCGGTACGGTCGGCGCGACCACATGGTCGTCGGTGGCGAACTGCCCCAGGTGGACAGCACTGCGGACCCGTCCGACAGGGTGATAGCCCGCGACTCCATCACCATGCTCGTCTACCAGTCCGCGCTGGAACTGACTCTGACCCCGGGCGCGGACGCCTTCGACTTCGACACCGGACGACTGGTCCTACGCAAGGCCGACGGAACCGCGTGTTCCGTGGTGCGCGCCCGGCCGCCGGTAGGGGGGTTCTCTGTCGAAGGCCCCGACGACGACGGCACCTTTACCGTCCGTTATGAACCGACGTGCGGTCAGGTCAACCTCACCGGCACCACCCAAGCGGAGTTCACCGTCTGGGACCTTGCGGGCCACCAGCATCGCCATCAGGCGGAAATCCTGACACCGTAGACCCTTGCCGTTACAATGCTACCCGTACATAACATCGCCAGCATCACCCGGGCCAGGTAATGGGCCGTGGCCACCAACGCGATCTTCTTGCGATCAGGCTTTCCCGTGGATTAACACTACGGTACTCGCGAGCCGTGGGGAGGTGTCGGCGGAGTGGGTATCCAGGTCGTTCAGGGGATAGCTAAACACGTCCCCGGCGTTATCCGATAAACCCAGGGACCGATAAGGAGCCCCCGATCATGGCCAGAACCCTGCGTAAGCTCACCCTCGCCGGCTTCGCATTGCTGCTGCTTGCCGCCGCCGCGTGCGAAGAGGGTTTCGTCCGCAAGGCGGCGCGCGACAGCACCGCCGATTTCGTGAACGACGTGCTCAGCACGATCGTGGACGAGACCATCGCGGGCGATTAAAGCTCCTCTTGGAAAGAGAGTCTGTGTCCACACGCCGACAGTTGACCCGCGCAGCGGATCGGCGGTATCCTCCCGGACATGGATATTCAGTTTCAATGCCCGGCCTGTAGTCAACCAATTGAGATCGGCCCGGAGTGGGGCGGCAAGGCGGTGGTCTGTCCGTACTGCAACAAGACGGTGACCGCCCCGCAGGAATCCACGTACCAACCCGCGCCGGAAGCGCCCGTCGCCAGACCGAGCCCCGCCCCGACCGGTTTCGAGGTGGTCGACGAAGTACCGGCGATGCCGCAATACGCGAGGCCGGGCGGACGAAACCCGATCGCTGTGTGGGCGCTAATGCTGAGTTGCGCATCATTGGTCTGCGTGGTGATCGCCAAGGTGATCTTCGCCCCGCACATACCTGAAATGCAACGTCTGGTGAACGATGGCAAGACCCCCATGGAAGTCCAGCAGTTCATCCTCGAGCAGCACGGAGGCACCTTGCCCGATTGGTTGCTACACGGTTCGCTGTTGGTGTTCCTTGCTCTGCTGTTGTGGCTTGCGGGTTTGGTGTGTGCGCTGCTTGGCGTCCGCCAAGAGCCGCGGCGCAGGTTGGCGGTCATGTCGCTCATCACCCTGGGGGCTGTTCCCATCCTCACCTGCTGCATAGGCTAGCGCTCGTCAGCCAGCGCGGTGCCGCGGAGCTCCTCGGCACGCTCCACCACTTCCTCACACCCGGGCAGTTGCTCGGGTTCGAGCGTGAAGGAGAGAAAGCGGACGTCATGAATCGTGCCGGGGTAAAGGACCTCCACAAAGAAGTCGAAGGGGGGAATCTGGTACCACGGGGCTTTGATCTTGGCGTGGGTGCACAGCGTTTGGTGTGCCTCCTTGCGAATGACGACGTCATAATCACCGTACCACAGGAAGTCGGTGGTGACCGGTGAATGCCCGACTTCTTCGTCGTTCAAGTACACCAGCGCCCCGGCGGGCGCGGTGTTGATGGTCAGCGTGCGCCTCACGCAGCCCGGTATGGAGAGCAACACCAATATGAGCGCTGTGCTCGCCAGACGCCCGCTTCCGGCCCGGCCTCCCCGCCCAAGCATCCAAGTGCCATGCCTTTTTGTCATAACAGATTCCACTTTCTACTCACACAGCTCAGCGGAGTTTACCCGGCTACATGATTACCCCGAACCGTTGCCTTCGCAAGGGCCGGGACCTTGGGCTGGTAAATCAGGGTCCATGACAGAATCGGCGGGCTAATGCAGCCCCCCGCGTGTCTGTGCTGCCAACGCATCAGCCCCAACGGGGCGCCATAGATCAGCCCAGGGCAACGCCCTGGGTTCTCGTGACCGAGACAAA
>JAUWNF010000226.1 GCA_030612785.1 Phycisphaerales bacterium | reverse complement strand
AGTTCCACCCCGGCGCGCCGGGGCTCCGCTTGTCCGTGCCACCCTGCCCCCAATACCCGTCGCTTGCGCTACAGGCTCGGTAACAGGGACGCCGGGCGCTACTTCACGCGAACGCTGATGGTTTTGGCATGGTCGGGGTCGCCGGCGAAGTCGAGAGGAAGCCGCGGAGTAGCGACCACGGAGACCTTTCGCGAACCGGCCCCCAGGTGAATCTGCTCACGGAGCCACGTGCGGCTTGCGCTGCGATCATTGCTGGAGACCAACAGAACGCCGTTGGGCGTCAACAGCGAAACGGCACCGGCCACCAGCCGCTGCAAGTCCTTCTCCACCGTGAAGACCCGCCCGCCCTTTTGGGGCCGCGCGAAGCTGGGCGGATCAATCACGATCAGATCGAACGTGCGCTGCTGGCGCCGGGCCCGCTTGAAGTAGTTGAACACGTCGTCGTTGATGAATACATGATCGTCGAGTGACAGCCCATTGGCACGGAAGTTGTCCTTGCCCCATTCCAGGCTCTTGCGGGAGATGTCCACGTTGACGGTCGATTGCGCCCCGCCCGCGGCCGCCGCCACCGAAAAGCCGCAGGTATAGCAGAACAAATTGAGGACGTTCCTACCGTCCGCCAGTTCGCGAACGCGGCGGCGGTTCTCGCGCTGATCGAGGAACAGGCCGACCGAGTAGCCGTCGTATGCCCGCACCAGAAAGTCGAGCCCGTTCTCTCGCACGGCAAAAACTTCCCGGGCGGGCTTGCCCGCTAGCGGTTGGGGGTTGCGTAGCTCGTCCAGCCCGGACCCGGAGCGGCTGCGGTCCTTGGCATAATGCTTCACGTAAATCGCCGCCGTGCCAAGCTGCTGCCGGTACCATCGGGCGATCTCGCCCACCGGCATTTCGCCGACGTCGAACTTTCCCTGGTGAATCTGCAGGATGAGCACGTCGTCGTAGAGTTCGGCGACCAGCCCGCTCAGCGCGTCGCCCCGCCCGTTGAGCACGCGAAACGCGTTCGTGTCTTCGTCGAGAAAGCACGGCAGCCGCGCCGCCAGCGCCGCGCGGAGCCGCGCGGTGAACAAACCGTCGAGCCTGCTCTTGCGATCATCGCCGTCGAGGGCGGCGGCGAAGTCCGGGGGGGTCTTGGCCCGGACGGTAACGGCGAGCTTGAGACCCGGGTGGTGGAAGCGCAGCTCGGCCAAGTGCAGCATTATCGGTCCAAGCTGAACCGCGTCGGGCTTGGGCCGGTAGACGGAGTCCCCCACGATCCGCAGGTTGACCGACCGCAAGTGGGCGCGAATTTGATGGTGGTTCAACAGACCGGGCCGGCAGCGCACCAGGGCGCGGGTCGCGCCCCATTCGAGCGGCTCCAGCTTAGTGACCAGCCGCGGCGCGTCGGAGTCCTTGCGGTCCACCACGAAACGCTCTGCGGACACCTGTTTGATGGCGGCCGTAATCCGCTGCGGACGCGGCTTGAGCTTCCCCTGCACTACGGCCACGTAGGCGGGCTTAGCTGAACCCGTCTCCAGCCCGGTACGCAGATGTTGCCTGGCGGCCGACGTTTTCGCGTACCCCAGCACGCCCGACTGCCACCTGTTGATCTCGTACAGGGGCAGCAGGGCTGCCGTGTCGTGCTGCTCGCCCAGCACGTCACGCACGGAAGCGCTGCGCTCCCCCCCGCGGGCTTGTGACGCCAGCCCCGCGGGCTTGCTCACGAACAAATAGTGATCGTCCTCATAGACGATCGGGCAGAGCTTGTGGGCGATAGCACGTTGGTCCATCGATTCTTGATTTCCACACGTACGGTTCCGAGGCTGTCGGAGCCGGAGGTTTCCCCCCGCCCCGGGGCGCGTCCCCGGGGTCGGAGGCTTCAAAGCCGGTCCGAAAACATTCGCGGCGTGGAAAACGCCTTGCCGGACCGATAGAGTATAATAGATGAACTTGCTCAATTGTGCAGCAGCTTGGATTTGACGAGAATTATGAAAACACCCTGCGGCTGACGGTCGCGGGCTTTTCCGAGGGATGCACCGATGGACTGGGAATCAATGCGACGTGATTTCGCCGTCACGCGGAACTACAACTATCAGAACCACGCCGGCATCGCCCCACTGCACCGGCTGGCGGCTGAGGCCATCCGGGAATACGCCGCCCAGGTGGAAGAGACCGCCTATGTCGTGGGCGGCCTGTACGAGCGGGTGGAGCGAATCCGGCAGCGGACCGCCGAGCTGCTCAACGCCAACCCCGACGAGATCACCTTCATCAAGAACACCAGCGAGGGGCTCAGCTTCGTCGCCAACGGACTAAACTGGAGCACCGGGGACAACATCGTCACCACCAACGCGGAGTTTCCAGCCAACATCTACCCGTGGCAGGGGCTGCAGGCTAACGGAGTCAAGGTGCGTATGGTCCTGGAGGAGGACGGACGCATCCCGCTCGAGAGGCTGATGCAAACGGTGGACAGCCGCACGCGCCTGGTAACCATCTCCTCGGTGCAATACGCCAGCGGCTATCGTACCGACCTGGCGGCGCTGGGCGAGTTCTGCCAGAGCAAAGGTGTGTTCTTCTGCGTCGATGCGATCCAGTCCCTGGGCGTGTTCCCCATCGACGTCAAGGCCATGCACATCGACTTCTTGGCCGCTGACGGGCACAAATGGTTGTGCGGGCCGGAAGGGGCCGGGGTGTTCTACGTCCGCAAGGAAATCCAGGGACACCTGCGCCCTACGTGCATCGGCTGGGCCTCGATGAAGAACATGTGGCAGTTCCACCCGTATCAGTTCGAGTTCCATGACTCGGCCAGGCGCTACGACAGCGGCAGCTTGAACCTTCCGGGCATTTACGGGTTGGGGGCGGCCATTGACTGGGTGCTGGACGTCGGCGTCGAGAACATGGCCCAGCGCTTGTTGGACCTGACCGACCGCCTGACTGCGGGCCTGCGCGACAAGGGCTACCGCATCGTCAGCTCGCGCGCGCAGAGTGAGGCCAGCGGGATCGTCGCGTTTATTTCCGACGTGCACGATCTGGAGGAGGTCCAGCGGCATTTGCAGGCGGAACACCGCATCGTCATCGCCCACCGCCGCAAGCGCTTGCGCTCCAGCCCGCACGTGTACAACTCCGAGCGCGAGATCGATCAGTTGATCGACGCCCTGCCCAAACACTAGGATCCGAACCGCGACCGTCAGGGAGTGCGAAGAAAGAAAAGGGAGAAAGAAAAGAGAAAGAAAGAAAAGGGGACAAAGAAAGAAAAAGGAGAAAGAAAAGGGGACATCACTGATTCTTGGCGATCGATGGTCCCGCGCAGGGAGTAGACTGTTGGCAGGGAAGGCGACAAAAATCAGTGATGTCCCCTTTTCTTTCCCCCCTTTCTTTCCCCCTCATTCAAACTGCCGGTCGGCTATGAACAGGTTGCCGTGGCCGGGGACGATAACGTCGGCCACCTCGGCAAGCTCGACGAACGACTCCCGCGCCGCGTCGGAATCGGCGCAGCGTTCGAAGATTCGACCTTCCTCATAATGCTCCCGCGTGACGATGGCATCACCCGCCACGACCACAGTCCGCTCCTGGGCAATCAGCAAAGCGGCTGCTCCTGGTGTTACCCCGGGCGAAGGGAACAGGTGCACCGCCGGCGTGATCTTGTCCCCGGCAATCTTGGTCCGCCCCAGCAACTCCAACTCCTCCGCAAGCTCCTCGTAGGAGGTTTCCGCCTCCCCACCTCCGTGGATTAGAGCGTTGAGGTGGTCGCTGACCGCCCTGCGCTCGGCCTCGGAAATCAGCCATTCCGCATCGCTAAACAGAGTGAGGCTGCGGCGGTGCACCGGGCGGAAGTTGGTCAAAAACACGACGTCGATCTGCTGCGGACCGAGGCCCAGGCGCTCATCCAGCCGATGGGTCAACAACTCGACCGGAACCGACGGATCGACCAGGATACTCGTTTGCCCGTCACGGATGAGCGTCGTGGTGGCGTGCGACGGGCGCACCACCCCCGTCTCGTCCCAGAAGGGGTTGCGGCTGAGCGTACCGATGCTGATAATCTCCATGCGCACCGCCATAGCGCGGCCAGTTTAGACCGGCGTTGCGACGACGGCAATCGCTGGCCGGCAAATCGACAGCTTCGATCTGCCGGAATGTGATCCGAGCCCCGAGCGCAAGCGAGTGGGAACGCGAAATGGAAAGTTGAAAATTGAAAGTGGAAAAACGAGAACCCGAGTATGTCGTCGCAAGTGTGCTGGGCTAGCCTACCACAACGAGGTATGAAAAGCGGACTGCAGAGCATCGAGCATCAGTGTAATGTGCCGACGCCCGATCCTTTGTTTTCCATTTTCCATTTTCCATTTTCCATTCCTGTCTCGGCACCTTGGCAGCGGAGAAATCCCGCTTGGTGGGACCGTTGGCCCTACTTTTAAGAGCTCAACAATGCTTGACATTCGTTTCATTAGAGAAAACTCGGACTTGGTCAAGGACGCGGCGGTCAAGAAAAGGATCGCCTGCGACGTGGACCGCCTGCTCGAAGTCGATCGCCGGCGCGTGGAGGTGCTGCAAGCCCTCGAAAAGCTGGCCACCAAGTCCCGAGAAGGCGGGCAGCAACTGGCCCTCTACCGCAACCCCCAATCCGACTGGTACAAACGCGCCGTCCAAGGCGGGATGCCCATCGATCAGATCAAAGCCGAGGCCGACAAGCTCCAGCGGGAACTCAACACCGTCAAGAGCGAAGCCAAGCCCCTTGAAGAACAGAAACGCACACTGGTTTCGGAATTCGACGAACTGATGTTGACCGTGCCCCAACCGCCCGCTCCGGAGGTTCCCGTCGGCGAGGACGAGACCGCCAACGTCGAGCTGCGCCGTGTGGGCCAGATTCCGTCACTCGACTTCAAGCCCAAGGATCATGTCGAACTGGGTAAGCAACTGGGGATCATCGACATCGAGCGCGGGGTGAAGCTGGCCGGCACGCGCAACTACGTGCTCCGCGGCGATGCCGCGCTGCTGCACCAAGCCGTTCTACGCCTGGCCCAGGACTTGATGATCGAGCGCGGTTATGTGCCCATGAACGTGCCGGTGCTGGTGCGCGAGAAGGTGATGGAGGGCACCGGATACTTCCCCCTAGGCCGGGACCAGGCCTACCTGTGCGAACGGGACGAGATGTCCCTGGTCGGGACGGCCGAGGTCCCCCTGACGGCGTATCACAGCGATGAAATCCTCACCGAAGACGAACTGCCCAAGAAGTACGTCGCCCAGAGCACCTGTTTCCGCCGCGAAGCCGGGGCGGCGGGCAAGGACACCTACGGGTTGTTCCGTATTCACCTGTTCGACAAGGTGGAGCAGGTGATCGTGTGTCGTAACGACGAGGAGGTCTCCAAGGACCATCATCGGGAGATTCTGCGCAATGCCGAAGACGTGGTGCAGGCCCTGGAACTGCCCTACCGCGTGGTCCATGTTTGTACCGGCGACCTGGGCCAGGGTCAGGTGGAGAAGTTCGATATCGAGGCCTGGATGCCCTCGCGCAACAGCTACGGCGAGACGCACTCGGCTTCGCGCTTCCACGAGTTCCAGGCCCGGCGGCTGATGTTGCGCTACCGCGACGGGAACAAGAAGGTGCGCTATTGCCACACGCTCAACAACACGGTGATCGCCTCGCCGCGCATCCTAATACCCCTCTTGGAGATCCACCAGAACGGCGATGGTTCGGTCACCATTCCGCAAGCCCTGCGCAAATACATGGGCAACCGCGACAAGATCGGACCGTGACGAGGCAACAGCGGATTACCCAGAACCGAGGACCGTTTGCTCCCCACCTTTCCTTCTCGTACAGCGGGATCAGCCACCACCGGTAGAACCGGTGGTATGAGGAAGGCCACTAAAAGGGGCCCAGGGGCAAGCACGCCAATGGACGAGTTTTTCCTCGGCCAGCGCAGTCCGCGTAGAGGTTGGGAATCTTTTTCTTCTGCGTGGAGCAGATTAGCCTGCTCCGACCCACGTCTGCAAGCTGTCGCGCGAACGAATCCGGGGCTGATCCGCCACCCTATCTCATCGAGCGATCCTCACAGCTAGCCACAGGCTTGAA